>NZ_JBEZGQ010000313.1:0-8261 GCF_040650095.1 Actinoplanes sp. NPDC048791
TGGTTCAGAGAGTCCCTGCGCTCCCGGGCGTCCAGCCCGCCCGCCGGGGATGTGGTGCCCGTTCAGATGCCGGGCCCGGGAGCCGGCGGGTCGAGCACCGCGGCGGCCGGGGCGGTCAGCGAGACCTCCAGGAAACGGGTGACGAAGACGGGCCGCCGGGCGCCCCGGGCGGTGATCTCCGCCTGTAAGGGCAGCCCGCTGGCCGGGTCGGCCCACACGTCGATGTGCGCGACGGTGGTGCCGGGCGCGACCGGGACGATCCGCAGCCCGGCCGCGACCACCCCGGCGATCCGCTTGCCCGGAAGCTGCTCCAGGCGGTCACCCGCGGCCAGGCTCAGCAGCCGGCGGACCAGCTCGGGCGGCGTCAGGTCGGCCGCCCGGGGCAGGCGCAGCGGCTGGTCGCCGACGATCCGGGTGAGCTGACTCTCGCCGTAGTCCCACAGATACTGCTCGCCGGGCAGCTGGTAGAGGCCCTGCTCGGTGCCGGGCCCGAGGACGTCCACCCGCCACCGGTCCGGGGCCCCGCGCCAGACGCGCATCTCGGTGGTGCCGCTGACCAGGGCGGTCACCTGTTCCAAGTTGGGCAGCGCGGGCAGGCCCAGGGCGCCCGCGCTCTGCGCGTACCCCTGATAGGCCTGGGCGACCGAAGCCGCGATCCGGTCCCGCAGCGCGGCGGGCGCGACCCCGGTCGCCGGCACCGGCCGGTGGGCCAGCAGCACCGGTACGGCGGTGAGCACCACCACAACCGCAAGCACGACGCTCCACCGGCGCCGGGCCTGACCCGCCACCACCGTCCGCCCGGCGCCCGTCAGCTGCCTCATCAGCCGAGGTCGAGCACACCGGGGATACGGTCCGGACGCCGGCAGGTCGTCCGTACGGCCACCGAGGCACCGCCGCGGGCGCTGACCTCCATCGACTCCATCACGTCCAGCACGTGCAGCGCGACGTCGGCGGCGGCGCGGTGCGGCCGGTCCTCGATCAGCGCCTCGGCCAGGTCGAGCAGCCCCACCCCGCGGCCCGCGTCGGCGTAACCGGCCGCCGGAGGCAGCACCCGCCAGCTCTCGTCGCCCGCGGTGAACAGGCGGACGTCGCCGTCGAAGTAGTTCGGATCCGGCACCGACAGGGAGCCCTGCGAGCCGTACAGCTCGATCCGCGGCAGGTGGGCGGCCCAGATGTCGAAGCTCATCATCAGCGTGGTCAGGGCGCCGCTCTCGTGCTCGAGGATCCCGGTGACGTGGGTGTCGATGTCGACCGGGAAGGTCGTGCCGGCGCGCGGGCCGTCGCCGATGGTGCGCTCGTGGCGCGGCCGCGACGACATGCCGACCACCCGGCGGACCGGGCCGAGCAGTTGCACCAGCGAGGTCAGGTAGTAGGGGCCCATGTCCAGCAGTGGCCCGCCGCCCTGCTGGTAGTAGAACTCGGGGTCGGGGTGCCACCGCTCGTGGCCGGGACCGGTCATGAAGGCGGTCGCCGCGTGCGGCACGCCGATCTCGCCGGCGTCGACGGCGGCCCGGGCGGTCTGCACGCCCGTACCCAGCACGGTGTCGGGGGCGCAGGCGACCCGCACGCCGGCGGCCTCGGCCGCCTGGACCACGGCGACCGCGTCGGCACCGGTCGCGGCCAGCGGTTTCTCGCCGTAGACGTGTTTGCCGGCGGCGATCGCGGCAAGGGCCACGACGGCGTGCTGGTTGGGTGTCGTCAGGTTCAGGACCACGTCGACGTCGGGTGCGGCGTACAGGTCGGGCAGGGCGACCACCCGGGCGCCCGGGTGCTGATCGGCCAGCAGCTGCGCCCGGCCCGGGTCCAGGTCGGCCACCGCGGTGACCGTCACCTGCGACAACCGGGAGAGGGTGGCGCTGTACTGGCCGCTGATCTTGCCGGCGCCGACGATGCCGGCTCTCAACGACTCGCCCACAGCAGTCCTCTCTCCACGATGGTCCGCACGTTCGGATCCTCGAGGACCTCGACGGTGTGCCCCGGCGTGGCGACGAACACCCGGCCCCGGCCCCACTGCCTGGTCCACACCGCCGGGCAGGTGACCGGCCGCTGCCAGGGCGCCCACGGCCGGGTGGCGGTGGTGGTGGTCGCCAGCACGTCGATGTAGTCGTCGGTCAGCACCCAGTACTGCTCGGTGTCGAGGTCGAAGTCGGCGAGGCCCTCGGTGACGGGGTGTGCCGCGGCGGCCGGTGTCATGGTGATCCGGTGCCGGACGTAGTTGTCGGACTGGTCGCCGCTGCGCTCACCCGGGGCCTCCCGGGCGGCGTGCGCGGCGAACTGACCGCCGATGAGCTGCAGGTAGTCGGCGCTGGCCCGGAAGGCGTCGGCGATCCCGCCGTGCCAGCCGGCCAGACCGGTGCCGGCCTCCACCGCGGACACCAGGCCGGCGACCTCCGCGCCGGAGATCGTCGCCATGGTCATGCACTGCACCACCAGGTCGGTGGCCCCCATCAGCTCGGCGTCGGCGTACGGGGCCGGCGAGTCCGCCACCTCCACGGCGAAACCCTGCTCGCGCAGGTACGGAATGAACAGGTCGGTGGCCTTGACCGGCTCGTGCCCGGCCCAGCCACCCCGGACGACGAGTGCGCGCCGCTGAGATGTCATCTGTCCCCTCTCGTGCCACGATCCACAACCAGCCTAACCACCGCCGCCGGCCCGGCCCGGAGCCGCGGAATGCCCGCCCCGGGGACGGTCATTCCCGGTGCGGGCGAAACCCCTGCGCCGTACGCGTGAATCGGCCCGGATGGGGGCAGTTAGAGGCTGCCCGGCCGGTTCGGCCGGAGTGGTTCAGCACCATCTGGAGGATCCGATGACAGGTACGCCCAGCGCGGGGAGAGGTACCTGGGCCCAGACCCTGCGGTCCCGGGCCCGCGCACGGCTCGCGGCGGCCGAGGCCCGCAACGCTCCCCCGCCGTTCGTGCCGGGTGACCTCCAGGAGCCGGCCACCCCGGTGCTGGTCGTGCAGGAGCAGCGCCCGGGTACCGACGACGTCCTGCCCCGCAGCGTCCGTACGGCCGGCGCCTGGGCTCTGCGGTTCATCCTGTTCGTCGCGGCCGCGTACCTCTTCCTCCGGGTCGTCGGGCTGCTGCGGGTGGTCATCATTCCCGTGGTGATCGCGCTGCTGCTGGCCGCGCTGTTCCAGCCGGCCGCCGCCGCTCTGACCCGCCGCGGGATGAAGCGCTCACTGGCCGCCGGCCTGGTCCTCATCGCCGCGCTGCTGCTGGTCTTCGGCGGGCTCAGCCTGATCGTGCGGACCTTCATCTCCCAGATCGACAACCTGTCGGCGAAGGTGAGCGACGGCATCAACGAGGTGCAGGACTGGCTGTCGCGCGGTCCGCTGCACCTGACCAACGCCGAGGTCAGCCAGTACATCGAACGCGTCCAGGACGCCGTCACCAAGAACCAGGGCGCGCTGACCTCGGGCGCGCTGAGCACCGCCACCACCCTGGGCGAGGTCGTCACCGGCTTCTTCCTGGTGCTGTTCACGCTGTTCTTCTTCCTGCGCGACGGTGGCCAGATCTGGTCCTTCCTGTGCCGGCTGCTGCCCCGCGAGGCCCGCGTGCCGACCGCCCGGGCCGGGCACTACTCCTGGCACACCCTGGTCTCGTATGTGCACGCCACGGTCCTGGTGGCTTTCGTGGACGCGGTCGGCATCGGTATCGGCCTCTTCGTGCTCCGGGTGCCGCTGGCGCTGCCGCTGGCCGCCCTGGTCTTCCTCGGCGCGTTCATCCCGGTGGTCGGCGCGACGGTCACCGGCGTCGTCGCGATCCTGGTCGCCCTGGTCGCCAACGGCCCGGTCACCGCCCTGATCGTGCTGGCCGTGGTCATCGCCGTCCAGCAGCTCGAGGGCCACGTGCTGCAGCCACTGATCATGGGCCGGGCGGTCGCCCTGCACCCGCTCGCGGTGATCCTGGCCATCGCGACCGGCATCGTCGTCGCCGGCATCGTCGGCGGCCTGATCGCCGTCCCGCTGCTGGCCGTGCTGAACACCGCCATCCGCTACCTGGTCCGGCACCCCAGCGGCGACCCCACCCCGGACCGCAAGCCGCCGGGCACCGAAGCCACCGACGACGGCACCGCCGAGGCGGAGGACCGGGCCGAGGACGCCGAACGCCGGACCGACCCGGCCGAGCCCCCGTCGGCCGACACCTCGGTCAACCACGAGGAGCCGGCCCCGGCCGCCCGGACCCCCTGAGTGGCACGCCGTCGCGGCCCGGGTGATCACACCCACGTCGCGGGCTGTGACATCGTGCGTAGGATCGATGCGCAGAACCTGATCCGAATGATCCCGCCAAGGAGCACGATGCCGTTAACTCCCGCTGACATCCACAACATGGCCTTCAAGAAGCCGCCGATCGGCAAGCGCGGCTACGACGAGGAGGAGGTCGACGCCTTCCTGGACGAGGTCGAGCAGGAGCTGATCCGTCTGCTCGAGGAGAACGGCGCCCTGCACGGTCAGGTCCAGCGCGGCCCGGGTGGTCCCGGCCCGGCGGCCTCGACCATGGTGCTCAGCTCGGAGTTCTCCGACATCACGGCCCAGTTGGAGCGCATGCAGGAGGCCCGGGCCCGGGCCGAGCAGAACGCCCGCAGCGTGCAAGCCCAGCTCGAGCAGGCCCGTAACCAGGCCCCGGCCGCCCCGGCGCACTCCCCGGACGGTGACGACCGCAACGCCCGGGTCCTGATGATGGCCCAGCGCACGGCCGACGACCACATGCGCGACGCCCGCCAGGAGTCGGAGACGCTACTGGCCAACGCCCGCAACAAGTCGGAGCAGATCACCAGCGAGGCCCAGCTCAAGGCCGGCACGATCGAGGGTGACGCACGTCGCAATCACAGCGAGGCGATGAACAGCCTGGGCACCAAGCGCGCCGCCCTGCTGGACGAGATCGAGCGGCTGGGCCAGCTCGCGCAGAGCTACCAGGCGGCGCTGGACAGTCACATCAGCCAGCAGCTCCAGGAGCTCAACAGCTCCCCGGGAGCGAGCTAACCCGTTCCGCCGGCCGGTCCCCGGGCGTCGAGGCGCCGCAGGTGCTCGCCGGTCAGCTCCAGCTCCGCCGCGGCGACGTTCTCGGCCAGGTGGGCGAGCGAGGCCGTGCCCGGGATCGGCAGCACGACCGGCGCGCGGGCCAGCAGCCAGGCCAGGGAGACCTGCGCCGCGGTGGCACCTAGCTCGGCCGCGACGGCGGTGATCCCGGTGGTCACCGCCGACACCGCCGGATGCACGGGCCGCCAGGCCAGGAAGGCGATGCCGGCCGCGGCGCATGACTCCAGCACCGGCTCGTGCTCCCGGTCCAGCAGGTTGTAGCGGTTCTGCACGCTGACCACGTCGACGATCCGCCGGGCCTCCGTGAGCTGGCCGACGGTGACCTCGGAGAGCCCGATGTGGCCGATCTTGCCGGCGGCCTGCATCTCCCGCAGCGCCCCGAGCTGGTCGGCCAGCGGCACGTCCGGGTCCACCCGGTGCAGCTGCACCAGCTCCAGCCGGGGCACGCGGAGCCGGCGCAGGGCCTGCTCGACCTGGTCGCGCAACAGCTCCGGGCGCCCGCACACGGCCGCCTCGCGCGGCGGATCCGGCGGGGCGACCCCGACCTTCGTGGCGATGAGCAGATCTTCCGGGTACGGGTGGAGCGCCTCGGCGAGCAGCTCCTCGTTGGCGCCCCAACCGTAGAGGTGCGCGGTGTCGATCAGGGTCACGCCCAGCTCGACGGCCCGGCGAGCCACCGCGACGGCGTTGCCCCGGGCCGCCGCAGGCGCCGTGGGCAGGTGCATGGCCCCGAAGCCCAGGCGCCGGACCACCCGGTCACCGACGCGGAACGTGCGCACTGTCATGGACGCGCTGCCACCCTTCTCGCCCGGAGGCCGCCGACGATCGCGTCCACCAGTAGAAAACCCGCCAGGGGTACGCCGAACAGCGGCAACGCCCAGCCTAGGGCGAACACCACCGGCACACCGACCGCGACGGCCCAGGCCGGCAGCCCCAGCCACGTACCCCGGGCCGGCGGCGCACCCACCACCGCCGGGCGCTCGGCCCGGGTCGGCCGCCGCTGCCACCACATCCGGTAGCCCCAGACGATCACGCAGATCAGCCCCACGGCCAGCGCGGCCAGCAGCACCTGGTTGAACACGCCGAACAGCTTTCCCATGTGGGCCTGCACGCCGAGCTTGCTGAGCTGGGAGAGCACCGGCCAGTCGGCGAAGTCGCTGCGGGCCACCACCGCCGAGGTCTGCGGATCGACGGCGACCCGGTCCAGCCCGACGGGCCAGGTGTTGTCGATGCCCGCCACGGTCCAGGCCGCGTTCGCCTCCTCCGGCACGGTCAGCTCGACCGGCCCGGTCATCCCGTGCTGCCGCGCGACACTCCACACGGTGTCAGCGGCGGCCGGGTCGACGGCCCCGGCCGGTCCCGCTGCGCCACCGTGGTGCCCGCCGGCCGGTTCGGCGGCGACGGCCGTGGCGAGCTCCGGCTGGTGGGCGTCGAAGGTGTCCAGGACCGCGGTGAAGTTGCCGCCGGCGTACCGGGACCAGGTCAGGCCGGTGGCGGACAGGATCAGCAGGCCCACCGCCAGCCACAGGCCGGTCGCCGCGTGCCAGCTCCGGGTACGCCGCACCCCCTTCTTCGCGGACAGCTCGGGCACGAGCAGCCGGCGTCCGCGCGACCGCCGCCACCACAGGACGACACCACCGAGCGCGATGACCCAGAGCCAGCTGGCGGCCAGCTCGGAGTAGAACCGGCCGGCCGCCCCGAGGTGCAGGTTGCGGTGCAGGTCGTCGAGCCAGGTGGTGACCGGGGTGGAGCCGTACCAGGTGGTGAGGGTGCCCTGCACGCGGCCGGTCCCCGGGTCGACGTGGACGGTGTGCTGCTTCTCGCCGAGCTCGGGCTGGGAGAACACGACCCGGGTGGTGGCATCGCCCGTGCCCGGCTGGACGGCAGACAGTGTGCCGGCGGGGTGCGCGGCGCGGGCGGCAGCGATCTGGTCCGCGAGCGGCAGCGCCGGGCCGTCGCCGGCGGACGCGGCGGTCAGCTGGTCGCGGTAGAGGCTCGCGTCGAGCTGCGGGGTGATCGTGTAGAGCAGTCCGGTCACCGCGGCCACGAGTAAGAAGGGCGCGACCAGGACGCCGGCGTAGAAGTGCAGGCGCAGCAGCAGCGCCCCGAACGCGGACTGGCGCCGTACCGTGATGTCGCGGGTGCCGGCACCCGGCACGGCCTCTTCCGTGATGGTCATCAGCGGTCCTCGGAATTCGGCGGCACGGCTGCGGGGATCGTCATCGGCTGTCCTCGGGGTCGGCGGCGGGGGCGGCCGCCGGGGCGTTCGGCGTCCGGCAGACAGGTCGGGCGGCGCGGCCGATCAGTTCCCGCCAGAGCACGGTCATTTCCCGCCCGCGCCCGGAAAAGCGGGCGAAGTGCGGTTGTAAGGTCGTCGGACGGGGCATAGGCCCGCTTTCGCACTGCTGATGGGGGACCTGACACCGTGATCCGACGTCTTGGCGGCGAACGCGCCCACCGTGTCGTCCGGTCCCGCCCGGACCTGCCCCGCACCGTGGCCACGCCGGTGACCGCGGTGGTCGTCGGCGGCGGGATCGCCGGCGTGACGGCGGCCCTGCTGCTCGCCGAACGCGGCGTCCGGGTCACCCTGCTGGAACGGGCCGCCCAGCTCGGTGGCCGGCTGGCAGCCTGGCCGAGCACGCTGCCCGACGGCACCCGGCACATGGTCGAGCACGGCTTCCACGGCTTCTTCCGGCAGTACTACAACTGGCGCAACGTGCTGCGCCGCATCGACCCGAGCCTGTCGTTCCTGCAGCCGGCCGGGCGCTACCCGATCATCTCCCAGGAGTGGCCCGAGGAGAGCTTCGCCGGGCTGCCCAGGACCCCACCGGCCAACCTGCTCGCGCTGCTGGCCCGCTCCCCCAGCATGCGGCTGCGCGAGCTGCGCGGACTCGACGGCACCGCCGCCCTGCCGCTGCTCAGCTACGACCGCGAGGAGACGTACCGGACCTTCGACGACGTCTCGGCCAAGGACTTCCTCGACGCGCTGGGCATGCCGCAGCGGGCCCGGGCCATGCTCTTCGACGTGTTCGCCCACTCGTTCTTCAACCACCAGGAGGACATGTCGGCGGCCGAGATGCTGATGCAGTTCCACTTCTACTTCCTGCGCAACCCGGAGGGCCTGGACTTCGACGCGCCCACCCAGGACTACGAGACGGCGATCTGGACTCCGCTGGCCCGCCAGTTCGAGGCGCTGGGCGGGCAGATCCGCACCGGTGCA
>NZ_JBEZGQ010000314.1:0-8257 GCF_040650095.1 Actinoplanes sp. NPDC048791
GCCGAGCGGGACAGCCCGGCAGCCAGTGCTTCAGCGGCCGTTGCGCCCTCGGCGGTGCGGCTCGCCGACACCGCGGTGGAGACGGTGGCCGCGGCGGCGACGGCCAGGGATCCGCCGACGTACCGGGCCATGTTGGAGATGCCCGAGGCCTGGCCCACCTCCGCCGGGGCGACGGCGGCGGTGGACGCCGAGGACGCCGGCCCGTTGGCCAGGCCCAGACCGATCGCGGTGACGGCCAGCGGCAGCACGAAGGCGGCGTAGCTCCAGGACGCGGTGACGAACGTGAGCGCCGCGCAGCCGAGAGCGGCCAGCGCGAAGCCGACGGCGACCGCCCGCCGGGTGCCGATCCGCACCGCCAGCGGGGTGATCAGCGGGGTGACCGCGATCATCGCCGCCGCGGCCGGCAGGGTGGCGAAGCCCGCCTCCAGCGCGCTCATGCCGAAGCCCGCCGGGTCCTGGAAGTACAGGCTGAGGGTGTACATCAGGGCGTTGATCGCGCCGGCGACGAGCAGGATGGCCAGGGTCGCGCCGACCACCACACGGTTGCGCAGCAGCCGCAGATCGACCAGGGGAGCGGCGGCCCGGCGCTCGGCGGCCACGAATCCGGCCGTGCCGAGCACCGAGATCACCAGGCAGCCGATCGTCGCCGGTGAGAACCAGCCCCAGCCGGCGCCCTCGCTGAGCGCCAGCACGAGCGGCACCAGCGCGACCGCGATGAGCACGGTGCCCAGCACGTCGATGGACCGGGGACGGTCGGGGTCGCGCGATTCCGCGACGGTCCGCAGGGTCAGCGGGATGCAGGCGGCCGCGACGGCGGCGTCGATCCAGAAGAGACCCTGCCAGCCGGTCGTGTCGGCCAGCAGCCCGCCGATCAGAGGCCCGGCGGCCGCGCCGACCGCGGAAGCCGCGCCCCACAACGTGATGGCGCGCATCTGACCGGCGCCGGACGACGCGACCGACAACAGGCTCATGCCGCAGGCGAGCACCGTCGAGCCGGCCGCGCCCTGGATCATCCGGCCGGCGATCACCCCGGTGTCGCTGCCGGACAGGGCGATGAGCACGCAGGAGGCGGTGAACAGGATGAGACCGCCGACGAAGATGCGCCGGCGGCCGAAGACGTCCCCCATCGCGCCGGCGGTCACGATGACCGCGGCGCCGACGAGCATGTACCCGGTGACCGCCCACTGCAGCCGGCTCACCGTGGTGTGCAGATCCGCGCTGATCGCCGGCAGCAGGATCGTCACCGCTGACGTGTTCGCGTTGACCACCAGGGCCGAGACGCAGGCCGCCAGCAGGACACCCCGGCCCGCCGCGCGGTTGTCCCGCGCTGTCGTGCCGAGCCCGGCCATCAGATTTCACCCGTTCGTGGCATGACTTCCCCCTCCGCGGGCCGCGGTCGGCCGCCGGAGTACCAGCCTGGCAACCGGGCGGTGCGGGGGCCTCACTCGGCGCGGATGACCGCGCCAGGGGGTCAGCCGCGGACGGGCGTCGTCACCACTGGGCCAGGTCGAACGAGTGGCGCCCGGGGTGGCCCTCGAAGAGCAGACAGGCGTCGTCGTCCTGGGCTTCGCCCGGCTCCTCGCTGACCCCGGGACAGGCCGCCACCTGCTCGACCGTGGAGGAGCTCATGGTCCAGCGGACCCACCACTCGATGTCGTCGCACTGCTGGCCGAGGGCACCGTGCGGACCGGGGTGGCGGAACTCCAGCCGGCACTCGTGATCACGCCGTACGGGCTGGGCGGCGAAGGGCCGCCGCTTGAGCCAGAGCACCTGGAAGTCACTGAGCTCGATCCGTGCAGGACACCGTTCACCGGGCGAGAACACGAGGACACCGTACTGGTACCCCGCACGGATAGCGACACAGAGCGCCGGTACGCGCGAGGGTGATGCCGGCCCACCCCCTGGACGGGCCGGCACCCGGCCGGACGACGGTGCGCCCACTCGCACCTGGACCCGGGGAGCGCGCCGCTGACTACGGGACGGTCGCGCTCGGATGGCGCGCCGGACAGGGTCCCTCAACGTCTGCCCGGCGTCGGCGCCGCGGGTGCCGGTCGCCCGGCGTTCCCCCAGTCAGCCAGACGGCGGCGGCCGCCTGCTCATCCCAGGGGAATGAATCGCTCCGTCCGGCCCGGACGGCACCGGCGGCGTGGACCGCCGGTCATCCCGGCCGGCTGAGGCACCGGTCCGGGCGCATCGGGCAGGCTCGGCGCGACCCGCAGCCGCACCGACACCAGGAGGACATCATGAAGCTCGGACCCGGGACCCGTCATGGCCGCTGAGCAGCCGTCCCGCACGGTCACGCGGCATCCGCCCGCACACTCCGCGCCGCCGGCCCCGCTGACCGCCCGGGCCACCGCCTGGCTGGGCTGGATCCTGTTCGTCAGCATCATCATGCTCGCGGCCGGACTGATCAACATCGTCCAGGGCCTGGTCGCGCTGCTGGACGACGACTTCTATGTCACGGCCGCCACCGGTCTGGCGGTCGAGGTGAGTTATACAGCCTGGGGCATCGCGCTGCTGGTGCTGGGGGTGGCCCTGCTCGCGGGCGCGTACGGCGTACTGACCGGCTACGGCTGGGGCCGGACCGTCGGTGTGCTGGCCGCCGCCGTCAACGCGCTGGTCAACCTCGGATTCGTGGCGGCGTACCCGCAGTGGACCGTGCTGGTCGTGGCCTTCGACGTCATCACCATCTACGCCCTGGTCGTGCACGGGGGAGCGGCCAAGACGCTGCGTACGGGCGCCGCACCTAGATGAGGCCGTGCTCGCGGGCCCGGGCTACCGCCTGCCCGCGCCGCGGGGTGCCGAGCTTGCGGTAGATGGCCCGCATGTGGGCCTTGATCGTGTTGACCGAGACGCCGAGCTGCTCGCCGATCTCCGCGGCCGTCAACATGGTCGGCAGGTAGCCCAGCACCTCGGTCTCCCGGTCGCTGAGGGCCATGATGCCGCCCGGGGTGACGTCGGGCGGCCCGGTCGCGCCGACCAGCCGCAGCAGGTCGGCGGTGAACGCGGTGTGTTCGCCGGTCATCAGGCGCTGCCGGGCGATGAGCGGGCCGAGCCGCCCGCCGGCCAGGGTGACGAACGGGCGGCGGATCCCCTCCGGTGCGGCGATCATGATGGCCTTGGCCACCATCTCGCCGGCCTGCAGCCCGTGACCGGCCGCCTCGGACACCAGGGCGCCCAGGACGCGGGCCTCGACCGTGGCCACGGTCTCCGACATCAGGGAGCCCCGTTCGGCCAGCAGGGCCTGGGCCCCGTTGAGGTCACGGTCGGTGAGCGCGGCGCGGACCAGCAGATTGCGTTCCGGCAGGCTCAGCGTGCCGCGCCGGGCCCGCGTCGCGTACCGCTGCCGCACCAGGTCGGGCCGGCCGGAACGCAGGTCCGCCTCGGACTCGGCGGCGAGCAGCCAGCGCTCGATCACCGGCATCCGGGCTCTCGGGTAGCGCGGCCGGTGCGCCTCCTGCAGGAACGCCCGCGCACTGGGCAGCCGGTCCTGGTCCATCGCGACCCGGGCCGCGATTCCCATCGACATCTTCCACTGGGCCGCTTCGGGGTCGCTGCGATGGGCGCGCAGGCCCTGCTGGAGCACCCGTTCGGCGCGTCCCGGACGGCCGCGCTCCAGCTCGACGAGCGCCGCCGCGTGGTGGGCGGCCACCACCTGCAGCGAGTTGGTCCAGCCGCCCCGCTCGGCCTTGTCCTGTGCGGCGCGGAAGTAGCTCTCGGCCTCGCGGACCGATCCGAACATCACCTCGAGCAACGCGAGGTGGCCCAGGGCGTTGATCTCGACCAGATCCACACCGACCGTGTACGCCGCGCTCGTCGCCATCGAGAGATACCGCTCGGCGGACTCCGGGCGCCCGGTCCACAGCAGTCCGACGCCCCTGTTGTTCAGCGCGACGGCCCGGTACTGCAATGTCGCGGGCAGCCGGGCGACCGGCTCCTGGGAGAGCGCGGTGAGCTGGGTGACCGCGTCGTCGACCACCACCGGCATGTCGCCGTCGACCCGGCTCACCGCCCCGCGCAGGGCCCGGATGGACACCTCGACGGCGCGCCGCTCGGCGACGGACCGGCCGGCCAGCAACTCCTGGGCCTCACCGAGGCGCTCGCGGATGCCGGCGTAGTCAGCCGCGTTGAACAGCAGCATGGCCCCGCACAGCACCAGCTCGGCGGTGCTCCCGAGCTCCGCCGCCGGCACCTGTTCGAGGACCTTGACCAGGCGCCCGCGGTCGCGCGAGAGTATCATCGGTGCGGCGTCGACGACGAGCCGGCCCACGTACGCCCAGTCCTGCGCGGCGACCGCGTGTCCGAGGGCATCGATGACCAGGCCGTGCCGGGCGTACCAGTCGGCGGCCCGCCGATGCAGCTGCGGCAGCATCTCCGGTGCCTGCACCATCAGGTGGTGCTGCAGCACGTCGCGGATGAGGTGGTGGTAGCGGAACCAGGAGGGCCGGGAGTCCAGCCGGACCACGAACTGGTTGACCTGCTCGAGCTCCTCGAGGGTGCGCTGCCCGGTGTCGGTGCGGGTGATCGCGTCGGCCAGCTCGCCGCTGAGATGTTCGCAGATGCTGGTGTACAGCAGGAAGGTCTGGAACTGCGGGGTCTGGCGGGCCAGCACCTCCTCGGACAGGTAGTCGTCGACCGGGCGCACGTCACCGGTGAAGTCGGCGACGGATCCGCCGTCCGGCCCGGCCACGAAGGCCGCCGCCAGCTGCAGGCCGACGGCCCAGCCCTCGGTGCGCCGCACCAGCAGCTCCGTCTCGTCCGCAGGCAGGCTCACGCCCTGACCGGCCAACAGCTCGGCGGCCTCCGCGGCGGTGAAGGCGAGGTCACCCGTGCGGATCTCGCTCAGCTCGCCGGCCGCACGCAGCCGGTGCAGGGGCAGGGCCGGCTCGGACCGGCTGATCAGGACGAGCCGGAGATCCTCACGCGGCGGGCGGAGCAGGCCACTGAGGTCCCGGATCAGCCGCCGGTCCTGGATCACGTCGAAGTCGTCGAGGACCAGCGCCACCGGTCCGTTGAGCCGGCTGAGCACCCGGCTCAGGGCCCGGATCTGTCCGATGTCGTCCAGCGGGGCGTCCACGTCACCGGGCGGCGGCCCGGCCGCGGTCACCGCCGTCGACCGCAGCGCGGCGAGCACGTGGCCCGAGAAGACCTGGGGATCATTGTCGTACGGGTCGAGCGTCAGCCACGCGACGGGAAGGCGCCGGGTCGCCGCCCACGCGGACACCATCGTGGTCTTCCCCCAGCCGGGACCCGCACTGACCAGGGTCACCAGCCGCCGCATCCCGGTGTCCAGCAGTTCGGTCAGCCGCGGCCGGTACAGCCGCGAACGCCCGATCCGGGGCCGGGACAGTTTCGGTGAGGCCAGCACCGCGTCGGCCCGGGCCGGCGGAACTCGGCCCCGGCGGTCCGTCTCACCGTTCTGCATCGCCATGCTCCCCCTCGGTCCGACCCGCACCAATCGTGCGTCCAGCGCCCGGTTCGCGCCGGGCCCGTGCGTCACCAGGCACGCAGGGCATCACGGATCGACAGGCCGCCGCAACATCCACTTGGGACATACCACCGCGGGCCCGGGCATCAGCGGCGGCCGGTGGACAGTGCGAGCCGGCGCAGGCGGACCCAGTCCAGCTCGGGCCGTGGCGGCGGCACGCCGGGCCGGTCGCGGGGCACCCGCACCCGCAACGCCGCAGGCTGGATCGTGCAGCGCACCGGTGTGGGCAGCAGGACCGCTTCACCGTCGATGCCCACCGGCAGCACCGGCACATCCGCGTCCACGACAGCCTCGGTCGCGGTGACCGCGGTGAGTGACTCGGCCGCCCACCGGCGACCCCGGACGAGCCCGGCGGCGTCGACGGCGCCCCGCACCCGGACCGCCAGGACGCCCAGGACGCCACCGTCCAGCCGCGGGCGCCGGCCCAGCCCGGCGATGTCGTCCGAACCGTACGGATTGTTGCTGACCAGCACGGCCTGGGGCGCGGTGCGGACGGTGCCACCGGTCAGCAGGCGCAGCCGGGGCCCGCGGTGCCCGACGAGCAGGTCGGGCAGCATGGTCAGGGCGGTACGGACCTTGTCGTCACGGTAGGCCTCGCTCTGCACGACAGCCGCGTACGCCCCGAACGAGGCGTTGTTGACGAACGTACGGTCACCCACCCGCCCCAGGTCGACCCGGACCTCGACCCCGTCGTCCAACGCTCGCAGGCACGTCGCCGGGTCCTCCCGGTCCAGGCCCAGATCGAGCGCGAAGTGGTTGCGGGTGCCCGCGGAGATCACCAGGAACGGCACGCCGAGCTCGGCCGCGACGGCGGCCACCCGGGCCTGGGTGCCGTCCCCGCCGGCGACGCCGAGCAGGTCCGCTCCGTCGCTCACCGCGTTCCGGGCCAGGTCGGCGACGTCCGTCTCCCCGGGTCCGCCCAGCAGGACCACCTCGGCGCCCAGCGACCGGGCCCGCTCGTCCAGGGCGAACCGCTCCACCTTGCCGCCGCCGGAGAACGGATTCATGATCAGGAACGGATGACGCGGGGCCGGCTGCTCGTACTCCACCGGGCCGGCCACTGTGCTGGACGCGGCGAGCGCGCGTCGTCCGGCGGCCAGGGCCCCGGTCCACAGCAGGGCCAGGACCACCACCACCCTGATCTGGCGGTTGCCGGCCAGCAGGGCCGCCACCGCCAGCGGGGCCAGCACCATGAGGGCTCCGGCCAGCCAGCGCCACAGTCCGCGGTGGGTGAGGAACCACCAGGCGCCGGCCAGGCCGGCCGCCATCCCACCGGCCATCACCGCCAGCAGCACGACGCCCACCAGGACTCCCACGACCAGCACCACGACGGTGGCGGTGGCCGCGAGCAGGAAGGCGAGCCGGGCGAGCCAGCGCTCGGCCGGCCGGGACGGTACGACCGGCGCAGGCACCTCCGCCGGAGCGGCATATCGGGCATGGCTGGTCATGTCGCCTCCGTCGGTACGCGTCTTCCGGCAGTGTCGTCGGCGGAGGGCGACCGCTGCCTCATGCCCGCCGGATGAACCCGGAACACCGGCTGCCTCGGCGGATGATCACGGCCTGGCCGGATTATCCGAATCGGAGGATGTGCTGTCCGCCTGGTGTGGAGAGGCTGAAGTTTCGATTTGCGCCCGCGGAGGGGGTCCCGTGCGTGCTGTTGCCTTGGCCGTCGATCCGGTGACCGATGAGACGACGACTGCGAATCCGTTGTGGAAGAACCGATTCGCCATTCCCGACCGTCCGCCTTTCGCCGTCGGCCGGGCCCGGCTGGTGGACCGGCTCCGCCGCAGCGAGGCACCGGTGACTCTGATCGTGGGACCCCCGGGCAGTGGCAAGACGCAGCTGGCGGCTTCCTGGGTGGCCGGCGTGACGATGTCCGGGGCCGTGGCGTGGATCAACCTGGAGGACGAGGACCGTACCTGCCCGTTCTGGACGGTCGTCCTCGAGGCGATGCGTCAGGCCGGTCTGGAGATCTCACCGTCGCTTGCGTCGTCGGCTGTCGCCTCGCCGGTGGACCGGTCCTTCCTGGTGCGGCTCGCGGCGGAGCTGAACCGGCTGGGCGAGCCGGTTCTGCTGGTGCTCGACGGGGTGTCCGATCTGGCCGGTGCCGCCTGGGCCGACGAGCTGGAGTTCGTTCTGCGGCACACCGCTGCGCTGTTGCGGGTGGTGCTGATCGGCCGGTGGGATCCGCCGCTGCCGACGCACCGCTACCGGCTGGCCGGTGAGCTGCTCGAGATCCGCAGTGCGGACCTGGCCTTCACCACCAAGGAGACCGACCAGCTCCTGGGCCTGCACGGGGTGCACCTCAGTGCGGCGAAACTGACAGCGCTGCTGGCGCACACCGAGGGCTGGGCCGCGGGCCTGCGGCTGTTCGCGATGGCCCTGCAGGGCCGGCCGGACGCGGACAGCGTGGTCGACAGCATCACCGGCAACGAGGCGACGATCGCCGAGTACTTCTTCGACGAGGTGCTCCGCACGCAGCCCGCGCACGTGCGGTCGTTCCTGCTCGATCTCAGCATCCTGGACACCTTCACCGCGGAGCTGGCCGAGGCGGTCACCGGCCGGGCCGACGCCCGCGCGATCCTCGCCGAGCTGGCCCGGTGCAATGCGTTCGTCCAGCCGACGGCCGAGTTCTCGGCCGTGTACCGCTTCCACCGGCTGTTCGCCGAGCTGCTGTGTGCCCAGCTGCTGTGCGCCGCGCCGGAGCGGCTGCGGCCGTTGCACCGCCGGGCCGCCGACTGGTTCGCCCGGCGGGGGCAGACCGTCGAG
>NZ_JBEZGQ010000315.1:0-8254 GCF_040650095.1 Actinoplanes sp. NPDC048791
CGCAGCTCGGCGACGGCGGTGTTCAGGGCGGTGCCGGCCCGGCCGATCTCGTCCTGGGCGCTGGGCGGCACGGAGACGGTCAGATCCCGCTTGGCCAGCCGGGCCAGGGCGGCGGTCAGGCCGCCGAGCCGGCCGGAGATGCGGCGCGCCTGCCAGGCGGCGAAGAGGCCGCCGGCCACGGCCAGCAGCAGGGCGGCGATGAGGAACGCGGTCAGCATGGCCCGCCGCCCGTCGCGGACCGCGTCCACCGCGCCGGAGGCGTCGGCGTCATAGCCACCGACGGCGATCGCCCACGCGTACGGCGCGTAGTAGGCGACCGTCGTGGTCGTGGGACCCGCACCCGCGCCCGCGGAACCCGGCAGCCGGTACGTCTTACGCCAGGTGGCCCCGCCCTCGAGCTGCGGTGCCTGCGCGACGATCTCCTTGACGTACCCGGTGCCGGCGGCGTCCGTGGCGTCCAGGTCGGTCCGCCCGACCGCCCCGTCGAGACTGGAGGCGATGACCCGCCCGGTGTCCGCCTTCGCCGTGCTGTAGACGGTGACCCAGCCGTTCTCACGGACCGAGGTGGCCGCGATCGCGTCGGTGAGATTCTTCAGGGCGGCCGCCTGCTGCACGCCGACGTAGAGCGCCCCGATCACCTTGCCCGAGGCGTCCTTGACCGGGTCGTACGCGGAGATGTACCAGGTGTCGACCACCTGGGCCACGCCCCGGTACGGCTTGCCGGCCTTGATCGCGGCGGCCACGGCGTTCGGGGTCCCCTCCGCGGTCACCGCGGGGATGAACGTACCGATGGCCCGGTTGCCGGTCTTCGCCCGGACGTTGGTCGCCACCCGCAGCAGGTCGCCGGCGTCGTTCATCCGCTGGAAGACCGTGACCGTGCCGCCCAGCAGCGACTGCACGTCGTCGACGAACGGCGTCGTCTTCTTGACGTCGGTGTTCTGACCGAGCCACTGGCCACCGACCGTCGCCCGCGGCAGCTTCACCGACTGCTTGGCCTGCGACAGCTGGTTGGTCGCGGTCCAGGTCGTGGTGTCGCCGTCCAGGCGCAGACCGCCGCGCTGCTTGAGCAGCGCGTTGGCGGCCTGCATGTCGCTGTCCACCCCGCCCTGCACCTCGTCGCCGACCGAGCCGACCAGCCGGGTCACGTTCGCGGTGGTCTGATCCAGGTCCTCGGCGTTGAGGGTGGCGACCGCGGCGCCGGTCTTGTCGGCGAACGCGTCGCTCTGCCAGGCACCGACGCCCACGAGGACGGCCGCGGTGCTGACCACCCCGCCCAGACCGAGCGCGAGCAGTTTGTGGCTGATCTGGAACCCCATGTCCGGCTTTTCGGCGGGATCCGGGCCCAACTGAGGATCATGGCGCAGAAAAAAGGGGAGCCCCGCGGGGCTCCCCTTTCCCGTCGTCCGATCGCCTAGCTGTCGCCGCCGGTCTCGCCCACCGGGGCGGCGTTGACGTCGTCGATCGCGTACTTCTTGGCCGCCTCGGCCGGCACGTGCGCCGGGATCTTGCCGCTCAGCGCGAGCTGGCGCAGCGTGGCCACCGCGACGGACTCCGCGTCCACGTGGAAGTGGCGGCGCAGGGCGTGCCGGGTGTCGCTCATCCCGAAGCCGTCGGTGCCCAGCGACGTGTAGTCGTTCGGGATCCAGCGGCTGATCAGGTCGGGCACGGCCCGCATCCAGTCGCTGACCGCGACGGCCGGGCCCTCGGTGCCCTCCAGCTTGGTCCGGATGTACGGCTTGCGCGGCGCGTCACCGGGGTTGAGCAGGTTGTGCTCCTCGGTCTCGACGGCGTCGCGGCGCAGCTCCGTCCACGACGTCACCGACCACACGTCCGCGCCCACACCCCAGTCCTGGGCGAGCAGCTTCTGGGCCTTGAGCGCCCACTGCATGCCCATGCCGGAGGCGAGGATCTGCGCCTTGGGACCGGTGGTCTCGGGCGCCGCCGCATAGCGGTAGATGCCCTTGAGCAGACCCTCGACGTCGACCTCGTCCGGCTCCACCGGCTGCAGGATCGGCTCGTTGTAGATGGTCAGGTAGTAGAAGACGTTCTCCTGGTGCTCGCCGTACATCCGGTGCAGGCCGTTCTCGACGATGTGCGCGATCTCGAACGCGAACGCCGGGTCGTACGCCACCACGGCCGGGTTGGTCGCCGCGATCAGCAGCGAGTGCCCGTCCTCGTGCTGCAGGCCCTCACCGTTGAGCGTGGTCCGCCCGGCGGTCGCGCCCAGCAGGAAGCCGCGGGTCATCTGGTCCGCCGCCGCCCACAGCTCGTCGGCGGTGCGCTGGAAGCCGAACATCGAGTAGAAGATGTACAGCGGGATCATCGGCTCGTCGTGGGTGGCGTACGAGGTGCCGGCCGCGATGAAGCTGGCGGTCGAACCGGCCTCGTTGATGCCCTCGTGCAGGATCTGCCCGCTCGTCGACTCCTTGTACGACAGGAAGAGCTCGCGGTCGACCGACGTGTAGGTCTGGCCGTGCGGCGAGTAGATCTTCTTGGTCGGGAAGAGCGAGTCCATGCCGAAGGTGCGCGCCTCGTCCGGGATGATCGGCACCCAGCGGGCCCCGAACTCCTTGTCGCGCATCAGGTCCTTGAGCAGCCGGACGAAGGCCATCGTGGTGGCGACCTTCTGCTTGCCCGAGCCGCGCTTGACGTCACCGAAGGTCTTCGACTCCGGGATCGCCAGCGACTTGTGCTTGGTGCGCCGGCTCGGCACGAAACCGCCCAGCTCCTTGCGGCGCTCGAGCATGTACTGCAGCTCGTCGGACTTCTCACCCGGGTGGTAGTACGGCGGGAGGTACGGGTTGTCCTCGAGCTGCTTGTCCGGGATGTCGAGGTAGAGCCGGTCCCGGAACTGCTTGAGGTCGTCCAGGGTCAGCTTCTTCATCTGGTGCGTGGCGTTGCGGGCCTCGAAGTGCGAGCCCAGCGTCCAGCCCTTGACGGTCTTGGCCAGGATCACGGTCGGCTGGCCGGTGTGCTCGGTGGCCGCCTTGTAGGCCGCGTACAGCTTCTTGTAGTCGTGGCCGCCGCGCTTGAGGTTCCAGATCTGGTCGTCGGTCATGCCCTCGACCAGCTTGCGGGTGCGCGGGTCACGGCCGAAGAAGTTCTCCCGCACGTACGCGCCGGACTCGCCCTTGTACGTCTGGTAGTCGCCGTCCGGCGTGACGTTCATGAGGTTGACCAGGGCGCCGTCGTTGTCGGCGGCGAGCAGCGAATCCCATTCGCGGCCCCAGACGACCTTGATGACGTTCCAGCCGGCACCCCGGAAGAACGACTCCATCTCCTGGATGATCTTGCCGTTGCCGCGTACCGGGCCGTCGAGGCGCTGCAGGTTGCAGTTGATGACGAAGGTGAGGTTGTCGAGCTCCTCGCGGGCGGCCAGGCCGATCGCGCCGAGCGACTCGACCTCGTCCATCTCACCGTCGCCGAGGAACGCCCAGACGTGCTGCTGGCTGGTGTCCTTGATGCCGCGGTTGTGCAGGTAGCGGTTGTAGCGGGCCTGGTAGATCGCGTTCAGCGGGCCGAGGCCCATGCTGACCGTCGGGAACTCCCAGAAGTTGTTCATCAGCCGGGGGTGCGGGTACGACGGCAGGCCGCCGCCCAAGTGGGAGAGCTCCTGACGGAAGCCGTCCAGGTCGTTCTCGCTGAGCCGGCCCTCCAGGTACGCGCGGGCGTACATTCCCGGGGACGCGTGACCCTGGAAGAAGATGTGGTCGCCGCCGCCGGGGTGGTCCTTGCCGCGGAAGAAGTGGTTCATGCCGACCTCGTAGAGGCTGGCGCTGGACGCGTACGTCGAGATGTGCCCGCCGACGCCGATCTCCGGCCGCTGCGCGCGGTGCACCAGCATCGCGGCGTTCCAGCGGATGTACGCCCGGATCCGGCGCTCGACGAACTCGTCACCGGGGAACCAGGGCTCCTGCTCGGGCGAGATCGTGTTGATGTAGTCCGTCGACGTCAGCGGCGGGACACCGACCTGTCGCTCCCGGGCCCGCTCGAGCAGGCGCAACATCACGTAGCGGGCGCGCTTGGCGCCACCTTCGTCGATGACTCCGTCGAGCGACTCGACCCACTCGCTGGTTTCCTCGGGGTCGATGTCCGGAAGCTGGCTCGGCAGGCCGTCGCTGATCACCGGGCGCTTGCGTTCCGTGGCCACAGGCATTCCTCTTGGTCGGTGTCGGACCGTGCGACTCATTGTGTGAACCGCACGGGAATGGTTCCATCCTGCCCCCTGTCGGTGTCTGTCGTCACGCCTACCGTCCGGGTACGCGACGCTCGACACACGTACTGAGCAGTAACTTGAAGTCAACCTGCGAGAAAGCTGAACCTCACCTGGCGCGACGGGTTGTCGCCGTTCGGGTCGACCAGGCAGATGGACTGCCAGGTGCCGAGCTGGATGCGCCCGCCGATGACCGGCAGGGACGCGTACGGGGGGATCCAGGCGGGCAGGACGTGATCGCGGCCGTGCCCGCGCGAGCCGTGCCGGTGCCGCCACTTGTCCTCGGCCGGCAGCAGCTCGTCGATGGCGGTGAGCAGGTCCTCGTCGGAGCCCGCCCCGGTCTCGATGATCGCCACCCCGGCGGTGGCGTGCGGCACGAACACGTGCAGCAGCCCGTCGCCGCGGCCGCTGACGAACTGTTCGGCCTCGCCCGTGATGTCCCGGACGACCGGCCGGTCCCCGGTCCGGACGGTGATCACCGTGGTGTCCATGACGGGGAAGTCTGCCATTCGACTCGCGACGCTACGTATAGAGGTCGAGCACGAGGAAGCAGACACCCACGATCACAAACCAGAACCCGCACTGCGCGAGCCGGCCCAGCACCGCCATGTTCCCAGCTGAGCACCTGTCCGCCGGCCCGCGCAGCCGTTCGGCGCACTGTCACCCACCGATGTCCCGGCGGCCGAAGCAGTAGACACCCGCCGCGGCCAGCACGACCGCCGTGCCCGCGAGCGCCGCCGCGCCGCCCCACTGCACGCCGTTGGTCAGCGGCTCACCGCCCAGATACCAGTGGAACGGCGAGACGTTCCGGGTCCACTCCAGGGCGGCGACCTGCGGGAAGACGCTGTTGGCCAGGTACGCCAGCACCGCGACGCCCGCGCTCACCCCCAGCGCCAGGCTCTTGCTGCCGGTCGCCGCGCCGACCGCGAAGGCCAGCGTGCCGAACATCGCGCCGAACAGCGCCAGCTGGACGTTCATCGCCAGGAAGCCACCGACCGTGACCGTCTCCAGCTCGAACGGCGCCCGCAGGGCCACCAGCAGGGCGAACAGGACCACCGCGACCACCGCCATGCCGGTCAGCGCCGCGCCGAGCCGCTGCAGGGCCAGCCCACGCCGGCTCACCGGATGGGCCAGGACCAGGTCGAGGGTCCCCGCTTCCTCGTCACCGGCGACCGCGCGGGCCCCGGCGGCGATCATGAAGACGGCCACCAGCAGCGGCACCAGCAGCCCGTAGACCGCACCGCCCAGGTAACCCTGCGCCGTGCCCAGGTCGCCCGAGTTGAACGCGTCCAGCATGCCGTCCGGGTACGCCGCGAGCGCGTCCGCCATCTCCGGCGAGTTCACGGTCGGCCAGAATGCCGCGTACATCAGGGCGACCGCCACGATCGCCACCGTCCACCCCGGCAGCGACCGCCGGGCGTCCCAGAGGGCCTTCGGGTAGACATCACGCAGGAACATGGTCGGCCTCCGGCCGCGCGTAGTAGTGGAAGAAGATCTCCTCGAGGTCCGGCTCCTCGCACAGCAGATCCCGCACCGTGTACCGCGACGCGGCCTTGACCAGCTCGTCCGTGTGCCCGGCGAGCCGCCCGCGCAGGGTCGGGCCGGCCACGGTCAGGTCGGTGAAGCCTGGCACCCGGGCGAAGTCGGCGGCGTCGAAGGCCCCGTCGAAGGTCAGCGTCACGCTGCGCAGAGCGTGCGCGCGCAGCGACTCGACACTCTCGACGGCGACCAGCCGGCCGTCGCGGATGATGCCGACCCGGTCGGCGGTGTGCTGCACCTCGCTCATCACGTGCGACGACATGAAGACCGTCGCGCCCTCGCGCTGGGCTTCCTGCACCAGCCGCACGAACTCCTGCTGCAGGAACGGGTCCAGCCCGCTGGTCGGCTCGTCGAGCACCAGCAGCTCGGGGGAGTGCATGAAGGCCTGGATGACCCCGGCCTTCTGCCGGTTGCCCTTGGACAGACCCCGGATCTGGCGATCCAGCTCCAGACCCAGGCGGTCGGCGAGCTCGGCGATCCGCGCGGCCGGGACGCCGCCGCGCAGATTCGCCAGGTACGTGAGCAGCTGGCGCGACGTCTGCCGGCCGTCGACGACGAAGTCACCGGCGAGATAGCCGATCCGCCGGCGCAGCGCCACCCCGTCGGCGCGCGGGTCCAGGCCCAGTACGCGGACGGTGCCGCTGGTCGCTCGGATCAGGTCCAGCAGGATGCGGATGGTGGTCGACTTGCCGGCGCCGTTGGGGCCCAGGTAGCCGTACACCTCATTGGTCTTGACCTCGAGGTCGAGTCCCGCCAGGCCGCGCGTGCCGCGGCCGTAGGTCTTGACCAGGTCCTGGGTGGAGATGGCCAGGTCAGCCATCACTCCGTCCTCTCTTTTCGTCCTTGAATCGCTGGATGAGCTTGGGCACCTCGACCTCAAGGAAGGCATAGAAATCCCGGTTCGTCCGCAACCGTTCCGCGCCGGGGGCGTCCTCGCCGCCCACGACTTCGAGGCCGCGGTCCATCAGTTGGCGGAAGTAGGTGAACTTCTCCGAGCCCGCGGCGCGCATGATCGCGTCCGGGGTCATCTCGTAGAAGGAGCCGCGACGCCCGGGCATGGCCACCCGCCGCACCAGCCCGCTCGTCTCCAGCTGGCGCAGGCCGGCGCTGACCGAGCCCTTGGAGAGCCCGAGGGCGGCGACGAGCTCGGCGCCGCTCTGCGCGGCCGGGGTGCAGATCAGCAGCCAGCCCAGCAGCTTCCCGTACGCCTGCGGCATGCCCATGCCGGCCAGCACGACACCGGCCTCCTCGGCGTAGCGGCGCTCGGCGCTGATGTCCACGTGTTCTCCCTGTTTCCCAATGTTCAGTACGTTCTGAACTTACGCTCGTCAAAGATCGAAGACCAGCCATAAATCCGACCGAGTGTCCTACGGCACTCACGCGCGGTGGCGGCGTTCGCCAGGGTCGGCAATGCTGGGTCGCGTGACCACCCCGCAGAACCTCGACGAGCGCTTCCGTGACGCCGTCTCGGCCCTGCAGCCGAGCGGCCGGCGGCCGGCACCCGACGAACCGATCCGCGACGGCTCGGCCCTCACCGGGGCCCGGGCCAGAGAGCTCTTCGACGCCCAGCTCACCAGCCGCCACCTCGACCTGGCCGCGCGCTGGCTGCGCAGCTTCAACGAGGGCTTCTACACGATCGGCTCGTCCGGCCACGAGGGAAACGCGGCGGTGGCGGCCGCGCTGCGGGTGGACGACCCGGCGCTGCTGCACTACCGGTCCGGCGGGTTCTACTGTGCACGCGCGCTGCAGGCGGGCGTCGAGAGCGACGACGAGTCGCGCAAGGACCCGCTGGTCGAGGCGGCCCGCGACGTGCTGCGCGGGGTGGTGGCCGCGGCCACCGAGCCCATCGCGGGCGGCCGGCACAAGGTCTTCGGCCGCGCCGACCTGCGGATCATCCCGACCACCTCGACCATCGCCTCGCACCTGCCGCGGGCCGTCGGCCTCGCCTTCGGCCTCGCCCGCGGCAAGCAGACGCCCTGGCCCGCGGACGCCCTCGCGGTGGCCTCCTTCGGCGACGCGTCGGTCAATCACGCGACCGCTACCGCGGCCTTCAACACCGCCGGCTGGTACGACCACACCGGGCAGCGGTTGCCGCTGCTGCTGGTCTGCGAGGACAACGGGTACGGCATCAGCGTCCCGTCGCCCGACGGCTGGACGGCCGAGACGCTGCGCAGCCGCCCCGGCATCCGCTACTTCAGCGCCGACGGCTGCGACCTGGCCGCCACGTACGACACCGCGCGGGAGGCCGCCGACTGGGTCCGCGAGCAGCGCCGCCCGGCCGTGCTGCACCTGACCATGGTCCGGCTCATGGGTCACGCCGGCGCCGACGCCGAGGTGGCGTACCGCTCGGCCGAGGAGATCACCCGCGACCTGGAACGCGACCCGCTGGTCGGCACCGCCCGGCTGCTCGTGGAGAGCGGCACCCTCGGCGTCGAGGAGCTGCTGACCCGCTACGACGAGGTCGGCTGGCAGGTGCGAAAGGTCGACGAGGAGGTGCTCAAC
>NZ_JBEZGQ010000316.1:0-8224 GCF_040650095.1 Actinoplanes sp. NPDC048791
GCGGGAGCAGGGCCGGCACGAGGAAGCCCTGGCCGACGCCGAGGAGGCGGTGAGCGTCTTCGAGCACCTGGTCGAGCAGAACCGGGACACGTACCTGGTGGGCTACGTCGCGGCGGTCGCCGTTCAGGGCCTCGCCCTGTCCGAGCTGGGTCGCCATCAGGAGGCCGTCGTGGCCGGTGAACACCATGTGGCGTTGCTGCGGGACCTCGCCCGGGACAACCCCGAGCGGTACGAGGGCGCGCTCGCCACGGCCCTGAACAACCTCTCCGTGCGGTACCGCGATCACGGCCGGCCCGCCGACGGGATGGGCTTGCTGGTCGAAGCCCACGAGATCTTTCAGCGACGGTGGCGGACCAACCCGGACGGTGAAGCCGACGACCTGGCCATGACCGCCGCCAATCTGGGTGCGGCCGTGACCGGCCTCGGCCGGCTCACCGACGGCCTGACCCTCGTGGAGCAGTCCCTGGTCCTCTACCGCGACCTCGCCGCGAAACACCCGGACCGTTACCGGGGCGACCTGGCCACCACGCTCAACACCTACGCCGCGGTCCTCTCGGACCTCGGGCGGGTCGAGGACGCGCTGCGGGCCGCCGAGGAGGGCGTCGGCCACCTGCGCGAGCTCGCGTCGCGGGACCCGGACGCGTACGAGTTCCGGTACGCCGTCCTCAGCGACAGCGTCGGCCTGCGCCTGGCCCAGCTCGGCCGGCACCCGCAGGCCCTCGGCCACAGCCGGATCGCCGTCTCGATCTTCCGCGCACTGGCCGCCCGGCGCCCGCAGGCGCACCTGCCCCACCTCGCCCAGGCGCTCAACAACCTGGGGCTGCGCTACGTCGAGAACGACATGCTCGACCAGTCGCTGGTGGCCGCCACCGAGGCGCTGGCCGTCCTGCGGAACCTGCCACCGGACGTCGCGGCCGCTCATGAACGGCTGATGGCCGAGGCCCTGACCAACCTGGGCACGTCCCTCGGCGAAGCCGGCCGTAACAAGGAAAGCCTGCCGCTGCTCGAACAGGCGGTGGTGATCAGGCGCCGGATCGCGGCTCAGGGAACCAGCGTGCACCAGGTCGAGCTGGCCATCTGCCTCAACTCGCTGGCCGTGTGCCTCATCGGCCTCGGCCGGGCCGGCGCGGCCCTGCCCGTCATGCGCGAGGCGGTGGCCGCGGCCCGGCAGGGGTCACCGGCGGACGCCCACCAGCTGGTGCAGCTGCTGTGCAACTACGCCCTCGTGAACCTGGACCGTGGCGCGTCGGGTCTCACCGAGGCCGTGTCGGCGGTCCGTGAGGGCCTGGACGTGCTCCCCGGGCTGCATCCGGTGGCGCGACAAGCCGTGACGCCGGCGGTGGCGGTCGCCTGTCGCAAGCTGCACATCATGCTGCGCAAGGCCGGCCGCGACCGGGAAGCCGCCCACCTGGTACGCCTCTACCAGGCCAACTTCAATCGTCCTGGAGGGCCGCCAGCACGCTCCACGTGACGGCTCCGTACGTCAGATGCGGCAGCAGGTCGGCGACCCAGTCGGAGACGCCCAGTTGCCGCAGATCGCTGACGCCGAGCTTGGCCATGGTCCCGTCGGTGAACGCCATGACGGTGAGCCCGGTCAGGGCCGCGCCCAGCAGTGGGTGTGGCCGTACCCCGGCCTGCCGCAGCACGCCGAACAGCGCGCCCACCGCCACACCGGTGACGATGCCGGACAGCGAGCCGATCCCGCTGACCCGGTTGTCGCGGGTCTCGCCCTCGCCGGGGATCGAACCCGCGGTCCGGTCGTCGATGGCCTCGATCGTTTCTTCCGGCGTGCTGCTCGCCGGACGGCCCCGCACGATCATGTCGACGTAGGTCGCGGCGTTGAGCGCGGTCGATCCCGCGGCCCCCGCGGCGGCGCCGGAGAGTATGCCAAGTCCCATGCCGGTCGCCTACCCGCGTTGTGCCGGGACAAACGCCGGGTCGCCCGACGGGCTCGACGGGATCCGCGCCGAAGCCGCAGCCGGTATCTCCTCGGCCTGCTGCGCCCACCTCGGCTGCATCGTCCACTTCAACGACGCGGAGACCGCCTGGGAATGCCCCTGCCACGGCTCACGGTTCGGCGTCGACGGCTCGGTCCGGCAGGGCCCGGCCGACCCGCCCCCTGGAACACCGGGACATGCCTGATCGGTTCGACGGAGGTGCATGGATCCGCGGAAGGCGGGTAGCCGGGCGCCCATGACGACAACCACCATGCCCATGCTGGACGCCTACCCGAAGTCGATCAATCTGGACCGGGCCAGGCTCGCGGCCGCCGTCGACGCGCTGACCTCCTGCAGCGAGGCGTGCACCGCATGCGCCGACGCCTGCCTCAGCGAGGACATGGTCGCCGAGCTGACCAAGTGCATCCGTACCAATCTGGACTGCGCCGACATCTGCGCGACGACTGCCCGGGTGCTGTCGCGGCACACCGGGTACGACGCGACCATCAGCCGTACCTTGCTGCAGGCCTGCATCGTCGCGTGCCGCTCCTGCGGTGACGAGTGCGCGAACCACGCGGAGATGCACGAGCACTGCCGGATCTGCGCCGACGCCTGCCGCGCGTGCGAGCAGGCCTGCCGGGACCTGCTAGCCACGATGAGCTGAGGACGGCGTTTGAAGCGCCGTACGCGGGGTAAGCGGCTCACCCAGCGCGTATCGGAAAGACGGTGAACATGCATCGGGACGACCTGGTGACCGAGGTTCGGATACGGGCTCGCCTGTACGGCCGCAACCACGCCAGACGTGTCGTCCGAGCCGTCATGCACGCACTGCGGAACGTCCTTCCCGACCCGGCGTACCGGGGCCTGGCCGGGCAGCTTCCGGCCGAGGTCCGTCTCGGCTCGACCGAGCGCCGGCACGAAACCGGCTCGGCTCAGCAGCTCATCCGCGAGGTCGCCGATGAGCTGCACATCAGCGAGCCGGACGCCGCCTTCTACACCCGCGTGACCCTCGAGCAGCTCAACGCCTACTGCCGCGGCACCACCCCGGCCGGGCTGGCCGCGTCGCTTCCCGCCGACCTGCGCCCGCTGCTGTCCGCCCGATCCGAGGATCCGGCCCACCGGCACCGGCACCTGGTGCGCAGGCTGGGTTCGGCGGTCACCAACCTCAGCCTCGGAGCACCGGTCCGTGTCAACGAAGAGACGGCCGACCGGCCCGCGGTGCCCGCCCGGCGGCAACGCCACCACGCGAGCTGAGCCTCGTTCAGTCGGCGACCACCAGCGCCTGCGGCGCGGCGGCCTTCATGCGCGTCCGGAGCCATTTGAGCTGCATCGCGGTCTCACCCTCGCAGTCCTGCACGACCTGGCGCAGGTCGTCGTCGCGGGCGCCGCGCGCTGCCTGGCCGACGACCGTCCAGCAGATGTCGCACTCGGCGGCCATCAGGTACAGGTCCTGCAGGTCGCGCAGCAGGCCGATGCCACCGGTACGGGTGCCGCCGAACAGCTCCGAGTGCAGCCGGTCGGGTTCCTCCGGCGCCTCCTCGGAGTAGCGCCGGGCGAACGGTTGCAGCTTCTCGGCGTGGCGGTCGCAGACGAGGGCCTGTTGCCGGCACAGGTGGAAGATGTCGGGCTCGGCGGCATGCGCCGTGGCCACCTGCCGGAAGGCGTCGGCCAGGTTGCTCTGGGCCCGGTGCAGGAGTCCGAGGTAGTGGGCCAGGTGCATCGGTCAGTCCCCCTCGGTTCGTGCGGTCGCCTCCGCCGCGGGACCGCCGGTCGTGGCGGGCACGGTGCTGTCGAGTGGTGCGCTGCCGCCGACGGTCGGGGCCGGGGCCGGGATGCCGCCGCCGTCCGCGAGCTTGGCCACGCGTACCGCGGCGACCTTGAAGATCGGTTGTTTGGAGACGGGGTCCCAGGCGGTGAGGGTCAGCTCGTTCGCGGCCCGGGGCGTCCGGTCGGCGGGGTCGACGTCGAAGTAGCCGTAGTGGAACGGCACGAAGACCACGCCGGGCCGTACCCGGCCGATCCGGGCCCGGACCTGGATCGCGCCGCGCGGCGACGAGATGCCGACGACGTCGCCTTCGGCGATGCCGAGCCGGGCGGCGTCGCCGGCGTTCAGCTCCACCCAGGCGTCGGGCGCGGCCGCGTCGAGCTGCGGGGTACGGCCGGTCTTGGTGCGGGTGTGGAACTGGTACACCGTACGGCCGGTGGTCAGCAGCAGCGGGTAGTCGTCGCTGGTGACCTCGGGTGAGGGCTGGTGGTCGACGGCGTGCAGGAACGCCCGCCCGGCCGGCTCCTTGGCCCGGTACTCGTCCTCGGTGAACTCGGCGCCGGTGGCCAGGTCCTGGCCGTACGTCTCGCAGTAGGCGGGATCGGTGGCGAAGACGCCGTCGGTGTAGAGGCGCTCGGTGCCCTCCGGGTGGGCGTCGTCGCACGGCCACTGGATGCCGCTGCCGCCGCGCAGCTTGCCGTAGGTGATGCCGGTGTAGTCGCACGGGCGCCCGGCCGAGCACTTCTTCCAGGCCTCGAACACGTCCTCGGGCCCCTGCCATGTGATCAGCGGAATGCCGTCACGGTCGCGGAAGTCCATCCGGCGCGCGTAGTCGAGGAAGATGTCCAGGTCGGCCCGGGCCTGACCGGGCGGGTCCACGGCCTTCTCGCTCAGGTGCACGGTCCGGTCGGCGTTGGTGAAGGTGCCCAGCTTCTCGCCCCAGGTGGCAGCGGGCAGGACCACGTCGGCCAGCTCGGCGGTCTCCGTCAGGAACAGGTCCTGCACCACGACGAACAGCTCCGGGGCGGCCAGGATGCGCCGGATCCGGGCCAGCTCGGGCAGCGACACCGCCGGGTTCGTGGCCGAGATCCACAGCAGCTTGACGGAGCCCTGTTCGGCGTACCGGAAGATCTGCATGGCATGGGTCGGCGGGGCCCAGTGCGGGATCATGCCGGGCTCGACGTTCCAGAGCCGCGCGAGCTGCTCGATGTGCTCCTCGTTGTTCCAGTTGCGCAGCCCGGGCAGGTCGCCGTCGGCACCGGTCTCGCGGGTGTTCTGCGCGGTCGGCTGGCCGTTCATCTGGTAGAGCCCGGCGCCCGGCCGGCCGATCATGCCGCGGATCAGGTGCAGATTGTTGACCCCGCACGCGGCGGCGGTCGCCTGGTTGGACTGGTAGACGCCCTGCAGCACGGTCGACAGCAGCCGCTGGGAGGTGCCCAGCAGCTCCGCGGCGCGTTCCAGCCGTGCCACCGGCACATCGCAGATCCGGGCGACGCGGTCCAGCGGATACCTGTCGACGGTCGCGCAGAGCTCGTCGAAGCCGATGGTGTGCGCGTCGACGTACGCCCGGTCGTACCAGCCGCGCTGGATGATCTCGCGCAGCAGGCCGTTGACCAGGGCCACGTTCGTGCCGGCCCGCACCGCCAGGTGCACGTCGGCCTCCCGGGCGACCGGGGTGGCCCGGGGGTCGACCGCCAGCATCGCGGGCGGGTTGGGCCCGCGGCGACGATCCAGCATGCGGCTCCACAACACGGTCTGTGTCTCGGCGACGTTGTGCCCCCACAGGGCGATCGCGTCGCAGGAGTCGACATCGGTGTACGAGCCGGGCTGGCCGTCGGCGCCGAAGCTGGCCTTGAGCGCCGCGGCGGCGGTAGCGGTGCACAGCCGGGTATTGCCGTCCATGTGCGGGGTGCCGAGGCCGGCCTTGCCGATCACCGCGAGCGTGTAGTACTCCTCCAGGAACAGCTGGCCGGAGGTGTAGAAGCCGAAGTGCCCCCACCCGCCCGGGCCGTCGAGCAGCTGCCGCGACCGCTCGACGATGCGGCCCATGGCGGTGTCCCAGTCACTCTCGACCAGTCTGCCGCCCTCGCGGACCAGGGGCCGGGTCAGCCGGTCGCTGCTGTTGTTGGCCTGCCAGCCGTACAGGTCCTTGGGGTCGAGACGACCGTGGTTGATCCGGTCGACCGCCCGGCCGCGGACCCCGGCGATCCGCCCGTCCTTGACGGCGATGTCCATGGCATCGCCGTTGGCGTGCAGCACCGAGGCACTCTGCCACCAGGCGTCGACGTCGGCCTCGGTGAGCTCACCGTCGAGGAAAGTGTCGACGCGCACCGGCCAGGCCTGCCCCGGCCCGTACGGCGTGCGCGGCCCCCACGGCTCAGCGATCCGGTCAACCATGGTCCACCTCCAGACGACGCTCCGGTACGGGTGACCAGACCGGCACCGCCTGCCCGGTCGCCCGGTTGAACAGCCAGTCCACCACGGTCACCAGGATCACGCTCGCCATGGCGATCACGAGCTGGACCGGCGTGTGCAGCAGGCCGAGGCTCACGATGAGCGTCGTCGCGCCCGCCGGTGGATGCGAGGCCAGCAGCACCAGCAGCACGACGGCGGTCACGGCCAGCGACCCGGCCGCCGCCACGATCCGCGGCGCGCTCACTCCCTCCCGCAGCACCGAGGGGTGCCCGGTCAGACCGCAGGCGGCCAGCAGCGCGTATCCGGCCAGCAACGCGACCGCATGCCCGATCAGGGTGTTGCGCGGCGACGACTCGGGCGAGAGCGGCTTCTCGACGTGGAGCATCACCGCCGGGCCCAGGCTGGGGAACAGCCACGGCTGGTGCGTGAGCGCGGCGACCAGCCCGGCCACCGTCAGCGCCAGCACGCTGCCGAAGAACACCCGCACCCACCGCCGTATGTCCGTCACGCTCCGCCGTCCTGTCCTGACGCGATCCGCGGTCCCGGCCGGACCGACTACCCCGTTGAGATCCGGATAGTCGTGCGCTTTGGAAGAGCTCAGGTCGCCGGATCTTCGGACAGCGACGAGGATGGACGGGGCAGAGAGACCGTGCGGCAGCGGCGGGAGGGCCGGCCATGTCCGGGGAAGCCTGGGTGACGTCCGTGACGATCGACTGCGCCGATCCGGTGCGGCTGGCCCGGTTCTGGGCCGACCTGCTCGGACTGCAGGTCAGGCCCCGGGAGAGCCGGTACGTCGCGCTCACCCGGCCCGCCACCGGGACACCGGAGCTGGTGTTCCAGCCCGTACCGGAGGAGAAGGCCGGCAAGGTCCGCCTGCACCTCGACATCGGCGTGCACGACGTGGACGCGGCTCGCCGCCGCGCGCTGGAGCTCGGCGCGTCGCCCGCCGGCGACCTGGACGATCCGGGCGACGATTCGCTGGTCGTGCTGCGTGATCCGGAGGGCAACGAGTTCTGCCTGATCCGCCGGGCGGCCGGCGAGCTCTGAGGGGCCGGGCAGCGGCCTCAGCGGAGGCGTTCGCGGGTGTCCAGGTCCCAGAAGTGCAGGGCGTTGCCGCGGTCGCCGGAGGCCACGATCGTGCGCCCGGCGACGTCGGCGGTGGCCACGCAGCTCACGAACTCGCGGTGCCCGTCGTACCGGAACTCGCCGGGTCCGCCGGTCCCGTACGCGTTCACCCCGACGACCCAGTCCTCGGCCGTGACCAGCACGAGGGCGCCCGCAAACGTCGCCCGGTAGCTCCATCCCCGCTTCGACCGGTGCCGGCTGAGCACCGTACGGGTGGCGACGTCGATCACCTGGACATCGGCGGCCTCCTCCGGGTGGTACCCCGCGCCGCCGGCGAAAGCGTCGATCCCCTGGACCACCACGAGCCGCCCGTCCAGCATCGCCAGCGTCCCGACCTCGCACTCCTCCGGCACGGCCATGGGCTCGTACAGCGGTTCGCCGGTGGCCACGTCCCACAGAGTCAGCGCCGGGCTGTCGCCCCCGATCGTCAGGGCGACGAGCCGCCCGTCCAGCACGCCCAGGTCCGTGCGGCTGACTCGCAGGCCGGCGCCGGTGCGCAACTCGGCAACGGGGTCACTCGTCCCGGCGTCCCAGATCCGCAGGACACCGTCCGCGGTCCCGATCCCCACCACCGCGCGACCGCCCACCTCGGCCGGGCTGATCCCGGCGATCCGCTCGCCCAGCCGGGCCAGCGGCTCGCTGCGAGGAACGCCGGCGTGGACCTGCCAGCGCAACACCACCCCGTTCCGGTCGCCGGTGACCAGGATGTCGCGGTCCGGCCCGGTGAAGGCGACGTGCGTGACCTCCGCGGCATGCTCGATGAGCGCCGGGCCGAGGGCCTGACCGGTGGCCGCATCCCACAGGCGCACGGTCCGGTCGGCGCCACCGGAGGCGAACACCGGGTGGCCCTGCCACCGGCCGGCCGCGACGGTGTGGACGGCGTCGGTGTGTCCGCTGCTCGCAGCCGGTGCGCGCAGTCGCCACAGGCGCGGTGGGCCGCTCGCCGCGTGGGACACCACGACCGGTTCGCCGTGCCGCTCGG
>NZ_JBEZGQ010000317.1:0-8216 GCF_040650095.1 Actinoplanes sp. NPDC048791
GACCGCGGCGCGCGGGATCATCCGGTCGCCGGCGATGTCGACGAGCAGCGCGGGCACGGGCAGATCGGCCAGCGCGGCCTCGTAGTCGGTGCGGTCACCGCGCAGGCGGTAGCGGCCGTGGCGGGCCTCGTAACCCCAGTCGTTCATCAGCGTGCGGGGCTGGCGTCCCGCGAAGCCGAGCCGGTGCCCCGGCCAGTAGCCCAGCGAACAGGTCACCGCGCCGACGAAGCGGACCCCGGCGGCGCGCTGGGCCCGGGCGAGCCGGCCGCTGCGGGCGAACGGGGAGCTCGTACCCGTGGCCAGGGTGACGACGGCGTCCGGGCGTACCGTGCCGGCGGCGCCCGACAGCAGCGCGAGCTGACCGCCCAGGCTGTGGCCGACCAGCACGACCTTGGCCGCGCCGGCGACGGCCGGGTCGGTGAAGACCGCGGGCAGGTCGTCGCGGACGAGATGGGCGTAGCCGAACGAGTCGCGGCGCAGGTCGGCGACCGGACTCTGCGGCATGCCACGCAGCTCCACGCCGACGACGTGCCGGCCGGCGGCCGCCCAGGCGCGGAACAGCGGGCCGTAGTAGGCCAGCGGCACCCCGAGCGCGGGCAGGAAGACCACGGACGCGGCGCGGCCGGGCTCGCCGTACTCCTCGACGGTCAGGGTGACGCCGTCGGTGGAGGGCACCGGATGCACGCGAGGTTCCATCGGGACAGTGTCCGGGTGGACGGTCACCGGCGGCGATGTGATCTCCCACACGCAAAAGACCGGGAACCCGTGGCGGCGGGTTCCCGGCCTTGTTGCCTTGTCACGTTATCGCGGGATCAGCCCTGACGGCCGTTCCAGCGGGGGTTCTTGCGATTGATGACGACCATCCGGCCGCGCCGGCGGGTTACAACCGAACCCGGCTTGCTCTTGAGCGACCGGAGCGAGTTGCGAACCTTCATGATGCCTCCTCGGTCCTGCCAACGCCGCCGGTCACCCCGGCATTCCGGAAACTGTCGGAGGCTGCCGCCATGATGACCGGGCCGAAGGGAAGGGGTGGGTGTGGCCGAGGTGATGGTGCGCGACGAGACCATGGCGGGCCGGGCGATCGACGAGTGGATCCTGCCGGATCTGCCCGACGAGATCACCGCGCGCGAGCTGCTGCGCCTGCGGGTCCGCGAGGAGGTGGCCCGCTTCCATGCCACGGCGGGCGAGGCTTTCTGCGGCCTGACGGCTTTCACGGTACGGAGGGGACAGCGCCTCGACTGGACCGCGCAGGCCGACGCGGCGTGCCAGGCGTTCGCCCGCAACGGCTTCGTGATGATCGTCGGCCGGCACCAGGTCGACGACCTCGACCAGCTCATCGACCTGCGCGGGGATCCGACGGTGGCGTTCATCCGCCTGGTCCCGCTGGTGGGTGGCTGATGGAGCCGATCCTGCTCGACCTGACCCCGGCGGTCGACCCCGACCCACGCCTGCACGAGGTGCGGACGACGGACGCCGACCCGGCGTTGCCCGCGGACCACCGCCGGCTGATCTGTCTGCGCCTGCACTGGGAGGCGGCCCGCGACGACGCCCCGTTCGTGCACCCGGCCGAGGTGATCGCCGCGCTCGCGACCGATGACGTGTGCTGGACCCGGGACGACCTGATCTGGAGCCTGCGGGTGCTGGCCGGCGAGACCGGACGGGATGACGGCTCGCCGTGGCGCCTGCCCGCCATCATCGGTGCCGCGCTGCCGCCGGAGGAGCTGCATGACCTCGTGCCGGCCTTCGAAGCGGTGCTGGACGCGGTGAAGACGAGCTATCTGGCTGTGCGGGTGCGGCATTCGCTGTCCCAGGCGTACGGCGCTGTGCTGGACCGGATCGACCCTGGCGGACCCGGTCACGTGCTGCCGGCGGACGACGTGTTCGACGCGGCGGTGCAGGAGTCGCTGCGGCCGTTGCTGACCGATGCCGGGACGCGTGCGGTGCTCCGGCACGCCGAGTCGCTGGCCAAGCCGGTGCCGGCCAAGGGCTGGCTGCGCCGGGCGGATGAGCTGCGCGGCACGGCGGGCGTGGTCACCCCCTTGCTGGAGCGGTTCTGTGCCTACCAAGGGTCGGTCGGCGAGGACACCGATCTGCTGGTGCGGGGGCTGATCTGGTTCGCCGCCCGGGATCCGGGTTCGACTCCTTTGCTGGCCCGGGTCGCGGTGCGGGCGGCCACGGCGTCCTCGGAGGTGCGGGCGCCGCGAACAGCGGCGGCTGCGGTGGAGATCTTGGCGGATCGCGCGGGCGACGCACCGGTCCGGGCGCTGGTGCGGCTGGCGCTTACGGTGCGGAGCAAACCGTTGCTGGCGCGGGTTCGCGCTGCGGTCGAGCGGATCGAGACCGCGCGTGGCTGGGCGACCGGTGAGGCGCTGGAACTCGGGATCGACGACCACAGCCTGGATGCGCAGAGGCGGCGCTGGCTGGTGCCCGGCTCCATCCTGGTGGAGGTCGTTGACGGCAAGGCGCGATTGGTGGTCATGCGGGACGGCAGGCCGCTCAAGCGAGTGCCCGCCGATGTGGACGTCACGGAAGCCCGGGCGCTGGTCAAGGAGATCACCAGGACGCTGGCCGCGGAACGCGATCGGGTCGAGTCGCTGCTGTCCCAGGAGCGGAGCTGGGCGTGGGCCGACTGGGTGGCACGCTATCTGGATCATCCGCTCACGGGGGCTGTGGCCGGCTGCCTCATCTGGCAATCGTCGGTGGACGGCAGCTCGTGGCGGGCCGGCATTCCGCGTCGCGAGGCCGACGGCGGCTGGAGGCTGGTGGATGAGGCGGGCGACCAGTTCGAGGCGGTCGGCGGGCTAGTGCGGCTTTGGCATCCGGCGTTGGCTGGGCCCGGCGAGGTGGCGCGCTGGCGTGACCACATCGGAGTGGAGGAGTTGCGGCAGCCGTTCAAACAGGCGTTCCGAGAGGTGTATCCGCTGACTCCGGCGGAGGCGTCGAGCCGGACCTCGTCGCGGCGTTTCGCGGGGCACATCCTGCGCTACCGCCAGGCCAACGCTCTGATGCGGACCCGGGGCTGGGCGGCGAGCTACCTGGGCACGTGGGACCAGGGTCACCGCACGGAAGCTTCGAAGGATCTCGGTGGGGGAGAGTGGCGGGCGCTGCTGGCCCACGAGGCGGCCGGGGAAGCGGACTATCAAGTGGTGTACTGCATGCTCGGCGAGGTCCGCTTCACCCGCCGCGCCGGCGAGGCGTGGCAGGATGCGCCGCTCACCGAGGTGCCAGCGCGGGTGTTCAGCGAGGCGATGCGCGACGTGGATCTGTTCGTCGGCGTCACGTCGATCGCGGCCGACGAGGCCTGGCAGGACCGGGGAACTACGCCTTTCCGCGCCTATCGGGAGTCGGCTGGCTTCGGTGCTCTGACCGCCTCGGCCGAAGTACGTCGAGACGTGCTGGCCCGGCTCCTGCCGCGGTTGTCGATCGGGCCGCGGTGTGAGCTGACGGAGAGGTACCTCCGGGTCCGCGGTCAGCGTGGCACGTACCGGATCCACCTCGGCTCGGCCAACATCCTGATCGAACCCGACGACACCTATCTGTGCATCGTCCCGGACCAGAAGCGCAAGCCGGCGGTCCACCTGCCCTTCGACGACGACCGGGTGCTGTCTCTGATCCTGTCCAAGGCTGTTTTGCTGGCCGCCGACGACACGATCACCGACCCGACGATCGTGCCGCAGCTCCCAGCCGGCCGCGGGCCGGACGATCCCGAGCAATGTCAGAGTCCGCCGACGCCGACGCCGACGCCGACGCCGACGCCGACGCCGACGAGGGCCTGGCGGTGGTGGCGGCAGCGGCAGTAGCAGTAGCAGCGGCGGCGGCAGCAGCGGCGGCGGTGGTGGGCGGCGGCAGCAGCGGTAGGGGTAGCGGCGGTAGGGGTAGCGGCGGGGCGGGGCGGGGAGGCGGTGGGCTCAGGCCGGGTCGTCCGGGATGGTGCCGGCGCGAAGCTGCGTGTCGTCGGTGCGCCACTGGTGACGGGATCGCGGTGGTGGCATCTCCACGCCCGCGATTCCGGCGGGTGCGGAGAACTCGGTGCGGAGGTGGTCGATCAGCTTTTCCGCTTCCTGACGCCTGGCCGGGGAGTTGTCGGGGTCGTCGATGCTCAGCCCCAGCACGGCCGCCTCGTCCTCGGTGATGGTGATCATTGCCCAGGGGTGGTTGCGGCCGTGCAGGTACAGGGTGAACGCCGAACTGCCGTCAGGCGAGCGGAGCTCGGCCAGCGCCGCGGCGTCGGCTTCGGTCGGTTTGCCCGTGACGTAGGTGCGCAGGAACGACGGCAGCCGGTCGTCGCCGGGTGCTTCGGTGTCGACGTAGCGGTCGACGAACGCCTGCAGAAGCTCAGGCGTCCGCTCCGGCAGCCACACGTAGACATCCCAGCAGAACGACATCAGCCGAGACTAGGCGCCGACCCGGCTCGGCCCCGGCCATCCGGGACCGAGCGGAGAACCCCGGCCAAGTCAGACCTCGGCCCGGCAGCCGACTTGTCGGCCCGAGACCGGCTCGGCAGCAGGCCGATCAGCCCGCATCGGCCTGGCTGCCGACCTGTCAGCCCGACACCGGCCCGGCAGCAGGCCGATCAGCCCGACACCGGCCCGGCAGCAGGCCGATCAGCCCGACACCGGCCCGGCAGCAGGCCGTTCAGCCCGACACCGGCCCGGCAGCAGGCCGTTCAGCCCGACACCGGCCCGGCAGCCGACCTGTCAGCCCGAGACCGGCGACGTCTGGGCCGGCAGGACGTGATCCGCGACCTTGTCCGTGCTCAAGCACAAAGAGCAGACATGCGCCCCATGCGTCTGACAAGCCGCCATATCGGGCCGCTCGTACTGCTGCCGGCACACGTGACACGTCAGCTGTTCACCCGACGGATTCCCGTACTCGTCCTCCATCGCCAGCGTTATGCCGTCGTCGGTGCGGCGCAGGTAGTAGCGGCCCTTTGTTGCTGTCGCGAAGATCGGGGGCAGGACCAGCGCCAGGCCGATCGCCACCAGGGGGGAGTACGGCCTGATCGTCTCGCCCAGCCCGCCGAAGAAGACCACGATGGACACTCCCGCCGCGATGATCATTGAGCCGAAGCCGACCGGGTTGATCGCGTAGACTATGCCCCGGCGGAACTCCGGGCGCATCGGGGACAGTTTCAGCAGGTACTTGTTGAAGACGATGTCCGAGGCGACCACCACCACCCAGGCCATGCCGCAGTTGGCGTAGAAGCCCAGGATCGTGTTCAGGAAGTCGAACATGTTGGCTTCCATCAGGATCAGCGCGATCGCCAGGTTCACGCCCAGGAACACCAGCCGGCCCGGGTAGTGCTTCGTCACCCGGGTGTACGAGTTCGTCCAGGCCAGCGAGCCCGAGTACGCGTTCGTCACGTTGATTTTGATCTGGCTGATCACCACCAGGATCACCGCCAGCGCCATGGCGATCCAGCCGGGCATGATGTCGCGGTAGATCTCCAGGAACTGGTGCACCGGCTGGTTCGCCACCGCCGCGCCGTCCGCCACGTTCGCGATGATGTAGACCGCCAGGAACAGGCCGATCGCCTGCTTCAGCGCCCCGAAGATCACCCAGCCCGGCCCGGCCAGGATCACCGCCGTCCACCACCTGCGGGCGTTCTCCGGCGTGCGGGGCGGCATGAAGCGCAGGTAGTCGATCTGCTCGGCGATCTGCGCGATCAGCGACAGGCACACCCCGGCGGCCAGCATGATCGAGCCCAGGCTGGTCGCGCCGTTGCCGTCCTCGCCGCGGTACGAGAAGAACGCCTCGATCGACTCCGGGTGGCTCACCAGCAGGTAGACGAACGGCAGCACCATCAGCACCAGCCACAGCGGCGTGGTCCAGACCTGCAGCGTGGACAGCACCTTCATGCCGTAGATGACCAGCGGGAAGATGATCAGGGTGGAGAGCGCGTACCCGAGCCAGAGCGGTATGTGCAGGCCCAGGTTGAGGCCCTGCGCCATGATCGAGCCTTCGAGGGCGAAGAAGATGAAGGTGAACGTGGCGAAGATGACGTTGGTGACCACCGAGCCGTAGTAGCCGAAGCCGCTGCCCCGGGTGATCAGGTCCAGGTCCAGGTTGTAGCGGGCCGCGTAGTACGCCAGCGGGAAGCCGGTCAGGAAGATGACCACCGCGAACACGCCGATGCCCCAGAGCGCGTTCGTCGTGCCGTACGAGATGCCGATGTTGGCCCCGATGGCGAAGTCGGCGAGGTAGGCGATGCCACCAAGCGCCGACACCGCCACCACCCCGGTCGACCATTTTCGGTAGCTGCGGGGCGCGAACCGCAGCGTGTAGTCCTCGAGGGTCTCGTGGGTCGCGGCCCGCACGTCGGGGGCCGCGGGTGCCTGCTCGGGGGTTGCTTCCTGGGTCATGGCCACCACCTGGCTCGCGAAGGGGAGCGGATGGGGCCAACGTAGGAACGCCGTGTTTCGGATCGATGACCGTCAGTGGTCAGATCGGGTCAGGCCGGGCGGGCGCGGTCCGTGGCCAGGTGGACGGCGAGTGCGCCGAGCACCGTACCCATCAGGTAGCGCTGCATCCGCAGCCAGCCCGGCCGCCGGGCCAGGAAGACCGCGATGCCGCCCGCCGCCGCCACGATCAGCAGGTTGACCGTCAGGCTGACCAGGATCTGCACGCCGCCGAGCACGAAGCCCTGGGCGAGCACGTGCCCGGCTTCCGGGCGGACGAACTGCGGGATCAGCGACAGGTACATGATCGCGGCCTTGGGGTTGAGCAGGTTGGTGAGCAGACCCATGGTGAACAGCCGGCGCGTCGAGTCGATCGGCAGGTCTCCCGGCGCGAAGACCGACGTGCCGCCGGGGCGCAGCGTCTTGACGGCGAGCCAGCCCAGGTAGGCCGCGCCGGCCAGCTTGACGGTCGTGTACGCCTCCGGGACGTGCACGAAGATCACCGAGAGGCCGAGGTTGGCGGCGGTCAGGTAGACCAGGAAGCCGATCACCACGCCGCCGAGCGAGACGATGCCGGCCCGCCGGCCCTGGGTGATGCTGCGGGAGACCAGGTACATCATGTTCGGGCCCGGGGTGAGCACCATGCCGAGGGCGACGGCCGTGACGCCGAGCAGGGACGCGAGACTGATCATCCGTCCAGCGTCGCCGCCGGCTGCGGGATCCGGCGAGAGCCAAAACCCGATCGGTGGTACGCGATCAGCGCCGTGACCGCCACCGCGACGATCGCCCCGCCCGTCGCCAGCGTCATGTCCTTCTGGGCGTCCCACATGTCACCCTGCTGGCCGTTGTAGGCCTCGGCCGCCCCGGGCGCGAGCGTCATCGCGATGCCCCACTCGAACAGCTCGTACACCGCGCTCGTGGACAGCACCACGTCCACCGCCACCAGCGCCGACCAGCGGATGCCGCGCCCGGCCTCCCGGAACCGGGCGAAGAACACCGGCGCGAAGCAGAGCCCGTACGACAGGTGCACCAGCCGGTCGAAGTTGTTGCGCTGCCACCCGAAGAGCTCGTTGAGGCGTACGCCGAACAGCGCCTCCGTCCAGTCGTCGTACGGCACGAACGAGTAGATCCACCGGGCCGCCACCGAGTGCAGCACCAGGAAGATCAGGATCAGCAGGAACGACGCGTACGGCAATGGGCGGCGCCGTTGCACGAGCAGCAGCGCCGCCAGGCCGAGCACGGTGAGCGAGTGGTGCATGGCCTGCTCGACCGGATGTTCCGGCCGCCACCAGGTGGCCGCGACCACGATCAGGAAGACGCCCAGCGTCCACCGGTACGCGAGGGGGAACGGGGGCACAGCCGCACTCTAGGCGGCCCGGTCCAGTCTGGAGGGTTGACAGTCACCCCCGGGGTGACACATGCTCTACCCATGAGCAGTCAACCCGGGGGTGACAACAGCTGGGACGTCGTCCTGGCGCACCGTACGCCCGACACCCGTGCGCCGGTCCGCGAGCGCTTCGAGTCGGCCGGGGTGGCCCCGGAGCTGGTGCGCTCGGCCCTGGCCGACGGAGGCGACGAGATGTTCGCCGCGGCCGCCGGCGGTGCGGCCGACTGGGCCGGGCCGTTCGGCGGTCCGCTCGCCGTCGCGCTGATCGCGGCCGAGGTCAGCGCCCTCACCGCCCACCTGACCTCCCGGGCCTCCGCGGTCCGGGCGCTCGCCGTCGAGGCTCTGCTCGACGACTTCAGCGCGGTGACGGTCGCCGCCCGGCTCGGCGTCTCCCGGCAGAAGGTCTACGACATCGCCCGTCCCAACCCCAC
>NZ_JBEZGQ010000318.1:0-8206 GCF_040650095.1 Actinoplanes sp. NPDC048791
GCTGGGAACGCGGGCCAGCAAGGCCGGCGGGCCAGCAGAGCCGGAAGCGCTGGCAGTGCCAGCAAGGCCGGCAGCGCCAGAAGTGCCGGCAGGGTCGGTCAGTTGGGGAAGGACTTCGGGTCGACGTCGCTGGTCGAGGCGTTGCCGCCGATCACCGGGGTGAGGGTAATCGTCCAGATCGAGGCCGAGAACGACGTCGTGCTGAACTTGAACGTGTCGTCGAACTTGCTGAACGAGCAGTCCCGGGTGAAGCCCTTCTTGCCCTTGTCCCAGTCCTCGCCCGACGCCGTGTAGACGCGGTACGTGCCGTCGCGCACGCCCTTGGCCGTGAAGGTCGCGCCGCCTCGGACGTACACGGTCAGGACCGGCTTGGGCTTCTTGCCCTTGGCCGGGACCAGGCTGACCGTGGTGTCGTCCGCGCCGTTCTTGATCTTCAGGTGGCCGGAGCCGCCGGTGCTCGTGCGGGCGATGAACGTGCCGTTCTTGAGGCGGCGCTTGCTTTCCTTGGGCGCCGCCGGCAGGAACGTGCCGAACTTGAACGCCGGGTCGGCGGCCGCCAGCTTCTTCGCGTCCTCGCGGATGCCGTCGGCCCAGCCGGACTGGAGGACCGTCGCCCACGGGGAGGCGGCCGGGCATTCCTGCTTGGCCGAGGCCGACTCGTCGACCATGTCGCCGAGGCTCTGCAGCTCCAGGGTCAGCTGGCCGTGTGCGGCCGCCGCGGCGGCGGGTGGCTGGACGGCGCGCAGCTTGTCGGCCTCGGCGCGGATCGTGGTCACGGCCGTCGGCGCCGCCTTGGCGAAGGCCGCGCTGTCGGTGGTGGCGAGCTTGCGGAAGCTTGTGCCGATCGCCGTGTCGGAGGCCGCCAGCACCTGGGCGTACTGCTCCGGGGCGAGCGGGGTGGTGGACTTGGGGCCGGTGCTGCCGGCGGTCGCGGCCACGCCGTTGCGGTTGCCGGCCTGCGGGCTGTCGTCGTCGTCCCCGCTGAAGACGCGGACGATGCCGCAGCAGCCCAGGGCGAGCAGCACGACGAGGCTGCCGCCGATCACGGCATTGCGCTTGTTGTTACGCGGCGCGGCCTGCGGCGGCCCGGCGAAGGCCTGGGGCTGGCCGGGGAAGGGCTGGGGCTGGCCGGGAAAAGGCTGGCCGGGGAACGGCTGACCCGGGAAGGGCTGGCCGGGATGAGGCTGGCCGGGGTAGGGCTGGCCGGGCGGCGGGTAACCCGGACCGGCCGCGGGAGCACCCGGGTAGGGCTGCGGCGGCGGGAACGGTGACGACACCCGGATGGTCACGGCGACGTTGCCGGCGGTCGGGCTCTGCACCCAGACCACCGCCCCGTCGACGGTGCCGGGGGGCACCACCACGTTGAGCGGGCCGTGCGTCGGCGACCAGACGGTCCGGCTGGTCCCTGCTGCCGCCTCCGCCTGCGGGACCTCGATGACTGCGCTGCTGTACCCCGGATCCCCCGTCATGCCGACGAGTATGGGCCAGGCGCGCCAACCGGCGCTGCCCCATATCCGTCACATGCCACAACGGTTCGGTATCGGCAGCTCAGGACATCAGCAGCATCGCGCCCACGCCGGCGAGCACCAGCAGCAGCATGGCGATGAGCAGGCCGCGCTCCGAGGCGTCGGCCGGGGTGGCGGTCGAGGTCAGGGGCTCAGTGGTCATGGAGTGTTTCCCATCTCACTCGGGGACGCGTGCTTCAGCGTGCGTTCGGCCGTCAAGGGGCCTACGGTGAGGGCGTCGTCGACCTCGGAAGGGCTGCCCCGTGCCACTGGAGGACTGGTTCCTGACCGCGGACGAGCGTGGCAACCCGGACTCCGACATACCCACCTGGTGCACGGGAAACACCGCCGAGCCGCTTATTCACGGACGAACGTATTTCGACCGGTTGGTGAACGAGGTGGAAGCGCTGCGTGAGGGCGACCACCTGTTCTTCACCGACTGGCGGGGTGACCCGGACGAGCGGATGCGCGACGACGGGCCGACCATCGCCGAGCTGTTCGCCGCGGCCGCCAAGCGCGGCGTGGTGGTCAAGGGCCTGCTCTGGCGCTCGCACGTCGACAAGCTGGCGTACAGCGAGGAGGAGAACCGCAGCCTCGGTGACGACATCGCCGCCGCGGGCGGTGAGGTGCTGCTCGACCAGCGGGTACGCCGCGGCGGCTCGCACCACCAGAAGCTGGTGATCATCCGTCACCCGGACGAGCCGGAGCGTGACATCGCCTTCGCCGGTGGCATCGACCTGTGCCACAGCCGCCGCGACGACGCCGACCACCACGGTGACCCGCAGCCGATCGCGATGGCCGCCGCGTACGGGAAAAATCCGCCCTGGCACGACGTGCAGCTGGCCCTGCGCGGCCCGGTGGTCGGCGCCCTGGATCTCACCTTCCGTGAGCGCTGGACCGACAAGGTGCCGCTGGACCAGCACGGCCCGATCTCCACGGTCGAGGACAAGCTGCGCGGCGCCGACCTGCACGCCGACAAGCTCCCGCCGCAGCCGCCGGATCCGCCCGAGTGCGGTCCCTACGACATCCAGGTTTTGCGCACCTATCCGGCGATGCGCCCGCCGTACGGCTTCGCCCGGCTGGGTGAGCAGAGCATCGCCCGGGGCTACACCAAAGCCATCAAACGGGCCCGCCGGCTGATCTACCTCGAGGACCAGTACCTGTGGTCCAAGGAGGTCGCCCAGCTGTTCGCGGACGCGCTCAACGACAACGAGAATCTGCACCTGGTCGCGGTCGTCCCCCGGCACCCGGACGTGGACGGCCGGTTCGCCCTGCCGCCCAACCAGGTCGGCCGCGAGGAGGCCATCGAGCTGTGCCGCAAGGCGGCCCCGGAGCGGGTGCACGTCTTCGACGTGGAGAACCACGCGGGCACCCCGGTCTACGTGCACGCCAAGGTGTGCGTGGTCGACGACGTCTGGGCCAGCACCGGCAGCGACAACTTCAACCGTCGTTCGTGGACCCACGACAGTGAGCTGTCGTGCGCGGTGCTGGACAACACCCGTGACGAGCGGGAGCCGCTGGATCCGGCCGGGGAGGGTGAGGGCGCCCGCCAGTACGCGCGTGACCTGCGGCTCGCCCTCATGCGTGAGCACCTGGACCGCACCGACGACGACGGGCTGATCGACCCGGACGACGCGGTGCGCACGATCAGCGCCGCCGCCGACGCGTTGCGGGACTGGCATGCGAACGGCGAGCGGGGCCCGCGTCCCCCGGGCCGGCTGGTGCCCCACGAGACCGAGCGCCTGCCCTGGTGGCAGCGGTTGTGGGCGGTCCCGGCGTACAGGCTCATCTATGACCCGGACGGACGGCCGTGGCGGGCCCGCCGGGCCGGCACCTGGTAGTGCCAGGCATACCCCGGGTGTAGCCGTGGACGGCTGGGAACGACCCCGCGGCGGTCATTACCGTGACGCTGTGTCAACAATCGAGACTCCCTGGCAAGCCCTCCGCAGCCGTCACTACCTGCTCTCGTCGGGCCCGTGGCGCGCGATCCTCTACGGATTGACCACCCTGCCCCTCGCCGGTGTCGCCGGCGTCGGACTCGGCACGCTCATCCTGCCCTGGCTGGCCGCCGGCCTGCGGTTCAACGACGGCCGGGTGATCGACGGCCCGCTGCTGTTCGTGATGGTCACCGCCCTGGCGATGTTCGCCGGGGCGGGACCGCTGGTCGCGATCCCGCTCGCCGCCGTCGAACGTGGCCGGCTGGCCCTGATCGACCAGCGGCCCGTGCAGTCGGCCCACCGGCCGCTGCGCACGGACCCGATCACCTGGCTGCGGGTCCGCTATACCGAGGCGGCCACCTGGCGCGAGGTCCTCTACGGCGCCTTCCTGGGCCTGATCGTCCCGGTCGTCTACGGCATGTACGCCTTCCTCGCCCTGATCGACTTCGCTTTCCTGGTGAGCCCGTTGTTCGCCGCGTCCGGCACGGACAGCTGGCAGTTCGGGGTGTTCAGGGTCAGCACCCTCGGGCAGGCGATCCCGCTGGCGATCATCGGGCTGCTGCTGATCCCGGTCCTGGTCTACCTGCTCGGCCTGATCGCCGCCGGTCAGGCCGCCACGGCGCGGGCGCTGCTCGGCGACCGGGACGGCACGGCGTTGCGGGCGGTGGCGCAGTCGCGGGCCCGGCTGGTGGACGCGTTCGAGGCGGAGCGGCGGCGCATCGAGCGGGATCTGCACGACGGCGCCCAGCACCGGCTCACCAGCCTCACCCTGCAGCTCGGCATGGCCCGGCTGGACGTGCCCCCGGACTCGCCGGCCGCGGCGCCCCTGGCCCAGGCCCACGACGAGGCCAAGGAGCTGATGGTGGTGCTGCGGGAGCTGATCCACGGCATCCGGCCGCAGTCGCTGGCCGACCTGGGTCTGCCCGCGGCACTGCGGGAGCTGACGGTCCGCTCGCCGCTGCCGGTGACGGTCACGGTCGCGGAGGGCCTGCAACGTCCGGCTCCGCACCTGGAGAGCACGGCCTACTTCGCGGCCTCGGAAGCCCTGGCCAACGTGGTGAAACACGCCGCGGCGAGCCGCGCCGATCTGCTGCTCGCGCAGGCGGGCGACATGCTGGTCCTGGAGGTACGCGATGACGGGCACGGTGGCGCCGACCCCGCCCACGGCACCGGGTTGACCGGGCTCGCGGACCGGGTGGCCGCCGTCGGTGGCCGCCTGCTGCTGGCCAGTCCCGCGGGTGGTCCTACCCTGATCCGGGTGGAGCTTCCGTGGCAGAGCTGATCCGGGTGGTGCTGGCCGAGGACGGTGTGCTGCTGCGCGAGGGCCTGGTCGGGGTGCTGTCCCGCTTCGGCTGCGCGGTGGTGGCGGCGGTCGGTGACGGCCCCGGGCTGCTCGCGGCGGCCGCTGAGCACCGGCCCGACCTGGTGATCACCGACATCCGGATGCCACCGACCTTCACCGACGAGGGCCTGCAGGCGGCGGTCACCCTGCGCCGGGAGCAGCCGGGCCTGGCGGTCGTCGTGCTGAGCCAGTACGTGCAGGAGGAGTATGCGGCCGCGCTGCTCGACACCGGTGACGGCCGGCGGGTCGGCTACCTGCTCAAGGACCGTATCGTCGACGTGCAGGAGTTCATGACCTCGCTGCAGACGGTGGTCGGCGGCGGCACGGTGGTCGATCCCGAGGTCGTACGCCGGTTGCTGCGCCGGCCCAAGGACCCGCTGGCGGCGCTGTCCCCGCGCGAGCGGGAGGTGCTGGGGCTGGTCGCCGAGGGCCACTCGAACTCGGCGATCGCGGCCCGGCTGTTCGTGACCGAGGCGGCCGTCGGCAAGCACGTGGGCAGCATCCTGGCCAAGCTGGACCTGCCGCCGGCCGAGGACACCAACCGGCGGGTGCTGGCCGTCCTGGCCTATCTCCGGGCCTGATCTCCAAAACGCTTGACCCTGACGCTACGTCAACCCTGGACCCTGGGTGCCATGAGCACCTCACCCATGAGCGAACCCGCGATCCAGCTGCGGGGCCTGGAGAAGTCGTACAAGGAGCTGCGCGTGCTGCGCGGCGTGGACCTCGACGTGGCGCGGGGCAGCATCTTCGCGCTGCTCGGCTCGAACGGGGCCGGCAAGACCACGGTGGTGAGGATCCTCTCCACCCTGCTCAAGGCCGACGCCGGCAGCGCGACGGTCAACGGGTTCGACGTCACGACCCAGGGCGGCGACGTCCGCCAGTCGATCAGCCTGACCGGGCAGTTCGCCGCGGTCGACGAGATCCTCACCGGGCGGGAGAACCTCGTCCTGGTCGCCCGGCTGCGGCACCTCAGGAATCCGGGGACGATCGCGGACGACCTGCTGGCGCGGTTCTCGCTGACCGAGGCGGGCGCCCGGCGGGTGGGCACGTACTCCGGGGGCATGCGCCGCCGGCTGGACATCGCGATGAGCCTGATCGGCGACCCGCCGGTCATCTTCCTCGACGAGCCGACCACCGGGCTGGACCCGCAGGCCCGCCTCGAGGTGTGGCAGGCCGTCCGTGAGCTCGCCGAGGGCGGCACGACCGTGCTGCTCACGACCCAGCACCTCGACGAGGCCGAGCAGCTCGCCGACCGGATCGCGATCCTGCACGAGGGCCGGATCATCGTGGACGGCACCCTCGACGAGCTCAAGCGGCTGCTGCCGCCGGCCAAGGTCGAGTACGTCGAGAAACAGCCCACGCTCGAGGACGTCTTCCTCACTCTGGTCGGCACCGCCACGAAGGGCGAACAGCGATGAACAAGCACTTCCTCGGCGACACCGCCGTCCTGCTGGGCCGTTCGCTGCGCCACATCGTGCGCAGCCCCGACACCATCATCACCACGGTGGTCACGCCGATCGCCATGCTGCTGCTGTTCGTCTACGTCCTCGGTGGCGCGATCCGGACCGGGACCGGGTCGTACGTGAACTACCTGCTGCCCGGCATCCTGATCATCACGATCGCCTCGGGCATCTCCTACACCGCGTACCGGTTGTTCCAGGACCTGCAGGGCGGCATCTTCGAACGGTTCCAGTCGATGCCGATCGCCCGGGCGTCCGTGCTGTGGGCCCACGTCCTGACCTCGCTGGTCGCCAACATGATCTCGCTCGTGGTGGTCCTGCTGGTCGCCCTGGTGATGGGCTTCCGGTCGGGTACGGGTGTGCTGGGCTGGCTCGCGGTCGCCGGCATCCTGGTCCTGTTCACCCTGGCGCTGACCTGGCTCGCGGTGATCCCCGGCCTGACCGCGAGCTCGGTGGACGGCGCCAGCGGGTTCGCCTACCCGCTGATCTTCCTGCCGTTCATCAGCTCGGCCTTCGTGCCCACCGAGTCCATGCCGGGCCCGGTCCGCGCCTTCGCCGAGAACCAGCCGGTGACCTCGATCGTCGACACGCTCCGGGCCCTGTTCACCGAGCAGCCGGTGGGCTCGGACATCTGGACCGCCCTGGCCTGGTGCATCGGCATCCTGGTCGTGACCGTGGCCTTCGCGATGCGCACCTACCGCCGCCGGATCAGCTGAGCGAGGATCGGAGCATGCTCACGATCGGCCAGCTGGCGGCGTACGCCGGCGTCACCGTGCGGACGGTGCGGCACTATCACCAGATCGGGCTCCTTCCCGAGCCGGAGCGGGACGCGTCGGGCTACCGCCGGTACGGCGCCTCGGCAGCCGTGGCCCTCATCAAGATCCGCACGGTCGCGGACGCCGGCGTACCGCTGTCGCAGATCGGCCTGATGCTGCAGGCCGACGCCGACGCCCTCGCCGATGCCGTCGAGAAGATCGACAACGACCTGCGCGAGGAGATCGAGCGGCTGGAGCTCAGCCGCAAGCGGATCGCGCAGCTCGCCGCCGGCGACGCTCTGGTGCTCCCGTCGGAGGTCATCTGCTATCTCGACCGGCTGCGCGAGCTCGGGGTGTCGCCGCGGATCCTGGAGGGCGAGCGGGACGGGTGGATCCTGCTCGCGGCCCGGTGGCCCGAGCACATGCCCGCGGTCATCGCGGACAAGCTCGCCGAGCTGGAGGACCCGCAGCTCGTCCGGCTCTACCGGGTCCTCTCGGAGGTCGGCGACAGCAGCGCCGACGACGAGTCGCGCCTGGCGGAGATCGCCGACCTCATGGCCGGCCTGCTCGACCGGGCCTACGCCGCCGGCGAGCCCGACCTGGGTACGGAGTGGCAGGACGAGATGCCGTTCGACCTGATGAACAATCTCGCCGCCGAGGCCGATCCGCGGATGCCGCGGATCGTGGAGCTCATGCGCGAGCGCGGCTGGGACGGCTGGACCCGCCTCAAACGGGTGGACCAGGGCGCTCCGGGCGCAGCGACCAGGCCGCCGGGGCCCAGATCGGCGCCTGCGGGTCACCGGTGAGCTGGAGGGTGATCTGCCACGCCCGCATCGACGGCCGGCCCGCCGCCTCCCAGCGGTCGATGATCGCGACCGCCTCCTCGCCGTACCCGATCGCCTGGTCTCCCCCGGCCAGGACCGAGCCGTCCGGCAGGATCGCCGCGCCGCCGGTGCCCGGCTCGTCGAGCAGGACCACGCCGCTGACGTCCCGGTCGGGCAGCGCAGCGTGGGTGGCCCGGCTGCTCCACACGCCGGCCGCGTACCAGAGATCACGGTAGGCGTAAGAGCCCAGCGGCGGGTCCCAGCGCGGCGGTGCGAACGGCGCGAACGCGGTCAGCGCGCCGGTCGGCACCGGATGCGGGTGGGAGCGCGGATGGGCGGCGGTCAGCGGGCCGGCGGCGCTCATGAACCCGGACGGGCAGATC
>NZ_JBEZGQ010000319.1:0-8203 GCF_040650095.1 Actinoplanes sp. NPDC048791
CGTGGGCCATCCCCGCCCCCAAAGCCCCACCACCCACCCACAAGAAACCGAATAAAACCATGCAACCACCCGGCAATCGGCGGGAGCGACGGCCAGCGCCATGCAACCAGGCACGACAAGAAAAGATCTCCAAGAGGACCCGATTGGGACGAGCCGAGGAGCTCTGGCAGAATGGACGGGTCCGGCGTGCGCAGAGGTGCCCTCTAACTCCTCCACGCACCGCCAGTCCTCGAGGCATCGGTCCCATATCCCCACGTGGGTTCCGTTCTCTCACCCACGTACCGGCTCCCAGGCGGGCCGGTCGTCATCGCAACAGGAGCGAACAAGACCGTGGCCGTAAAGATCCGGCTCCTGCGGATGGGCAAGATCCGCAACCCGCAGTACCGCATCGTCGTCGCCGACTCGCGCACCAAGCGTGACGGCCGCGCCATCGAGTACGTCGGTATCTACCAGCCCAAGGAAGACCCCTCGATCATCGAGGTCAAGTCGGAGCGGGTGCAGTACTGGCTCTCGGTCGGCGCGCAGCCGAGCGAGGCCGTGCAGCGTCTGCTCGAGAAGACCGGCGACTGGCAGCAGTTCAAGGGCCTGCCGGCCCCGCCGCCGCTGCTGATGAAGGCCGAGAAGGTCAGCCGCCTGGCGACCTACGAGGCCGAGGCGAAGGCTGCCGCCGGTGTCGCCGAGACTCCGGCTGCCAAGCCGGCCAAGAAGGCCCGCGCGACCGAGAAGGCGGCCGACAAGTCCGCTGACAAGGCGGCCGACAAGGCTGCCGACAAGACCCCGGCCGCGCCGGAGGTTGCCGAGACGCGGCCGAGTGACACCAAGGCTGTCGACCCGGCCGAGCCGAACCGTGAGGCTGTTGCCGCGGACGCGAAGGACCCGGCCGGTGCCGGCGCCGACGCGAACTGACGGGGCGCTCCGGCCTGCGCTGGAGCACCTCGTCAAGGGCATCGTCGACAACCCGGACGATGTCCGGGTCCGGCTGGTCGACTCGCGCCGCGGTAAGCGGCTCGAGGTCCGCGTGCACCCTGAGGACCTGGGTACGGTCATCGGGCGGGGCGGGCGTACGGCCAAGGCGCTGCGTCAGGTCATCGGTTCGATCGGTGGGCGCGGCATCCGCGTCGACATCGTCGACGCGTACTGAGCTGCTGCCTGATGTTGCTGGTCGTCGGTCAGATCGGGAAACCCCATGGGATCCGTGGGGAAGTGCTGGTGACGGTGCGGACCGATGATCCAGAGGCGAGATTCGCCGCCGGGTCGGCGTTCACCACGGAGATCCCTCGGGATCGCCGGGTGAGTTCCGGCCCGGCGGCTGCCGCCGTTCCGGGGGTGCCTTACCAGGTGCCCGCGAAGCTTGTCCTCGAGGCGATCCGCTGGCATCAGGGCAAGGGCATCGCCCAGTTCGAGGGCGTCCTCGACCGCAACACCGCTGAGGCTCTGCGTGGCGTGTTGTTGCAGGTCGACAGTTCGGAGATCACCGAGCCGGACGATCCGGACGAGTTCAACGATCATCAGCTCGCCGGCCTGTCCGTGGAGTCGGTCGACGGCACTGTGCTGGGCACGGTCGACCGGATCGACCACGCGCCTGCTTCGGATCTCATCGTCCTGAAGAGGGCTGCCGGTGGCACGGCGCTCATCCCGTTCGTCAGCCAGATGGTGCCGACGGTCGATCTGGCCGGCGGCCGGATCGTCGTCGACCTGCCCGAGGGTCTGCTCGACCTCTGATGCGCGTCGATGTCGTTTCCATCTTCCCCGAGTATTTCGCTCCGCTGGAGCTGTCGCTGATCGGTAAGGCCCGCGGCGCCGGCATCCTCGAGCTCGCTGTGCATGATCTGCGCACCTGGACCTCGGATGTGCATCGCACGGTGGACGACTCCCCGTACGGCGGTGGCCCCGGCATGGTCATGCGCCCGGAGCCGTGGGCGGCCGCGCTGGATGCGGTCGCCGGTCCTTCGTCCGTTCTCGTCGTGCCGTCGCCGGTGGGTAAGCCGTTCACCCAGGCGGACGCGCACGAGCTTGCTGCTCTGGACCACCTGATTTTCGCCTGCGGCCGGTACGAGGGCATCGACCAGCGTGTCCTCGACGACGCGGCGGCGCGGATGCCGGTTCGTGAGGTCTCGCTCGGCGACTATGTGCTCTTCGGTGGTGAGGTCGCGGTCATCGTGATCATGGAGGCGATCACCCGGCTGCTGCCCGGGGTGCTGGGCAACGCGGAGTCGCTGACCGAGGAGTCGCACGCGGCCGGACTGCTGGAGGCGCCGGTCTACACCAAGCCGGCCGTCTGGCGGGACAGGGCGGTGCCCGAGGTGCTCCGGTCCGGTGATCATGGCCGGATCGCGCGCTGGCGGCGTACCGAATCGTTGCTGCGCACCGCGGCCCGGCGGCCGGACATGCTGGCCGCCTATCCGGTTGATCTCCTGGACAAGAAGGACCGGGCCGCCCTGGACGAGGCCGGATTTCAGATCCCGCCCCCGGGTGTGGCAAAGTAGTGAGGTTGCCGTTCGCGCCCCACGCCGTGGCCGGCCGGACGAGGACCCCCTGCACCGATGTCAGCGGGTCAGAATCACCCAATCGCGCATCGAACTCCCGGTGCGCTTTGAGTACGACGAGGATGCAGCGATGAACACGCTGGACCAGCTCGACGCCCAGTCGCGGCGCACGGACATCCCCGACTTCCGGGCCGGTGACACCGTCAAGGTGCACGTCCGGGTCGTCGAGGGCAACCGTTCCCGCGTCCAGATCTTCCAGGGCGTCGTGATCAGCCGCCAGGGCGGCGGGCTGCGCGAGACCTTCAAGGTCCGGAAGATCAGCTTCGGCGTCGGCGTCGAGCGGACCTACCCGGTCAACAGCCCGCAGCTCGACCGCATCGAGGTCGTGACCCGCGGTGACGTGCGTCGCGCCAAGCTCTACTACCTGCGTGAGCTCCGGGGCAAGAAGGCCAAGATCAAGGAGCTGCGCGAGAAGCAGACGGTCAGCTGAACCCCCTACCGGTCCGGGCCGTATTCACTCGGACTGACGTTTACTGCGCGGGCGCACTACGCTTGCGTCAGTGACGGATGGGAACTCAGCAGGACCATTCGCACTACCGCCCGTCATGTCCCCACCGTGGGAACTCGGGCGGTAGTGCTGTATCCGGGGCGGTTCGACCGGACGGCGGCAGGAGATGCGTAGCGTGGAACCGATGCAGGGGTATCGACCCTCCTCCTCCGGACGTCGCCGCGGGCGGGTGATCCGGCGCAAGGAGATGCCCCTCTGGCAGGAGTTGCCGCTGCTGCTGGTGGTGGCCTTCTGCCTGGCCGTGCTGATCCGCACCTTCCTGGTGCAGGCCTTCTACATCCCGTCCGGCTCGATGGAGAACACCCTCGCGATCAAGGACCGCGTCCTGGTCAACAAGGTCGTCTACGACATGCGGGACCCGCTGCGCGGCGAGATCGTGGTCTTCCGCGGCACCGACAACTGGGCGCCCGAGCAGCCGGCCGAGCCGATCAGCAACACCTTCGGCGCCAAGCTGGGCCGCACCATCGGCGACCTCGTCGGGGTCAGCCGTCCGGGCGAACGCGACTTCATCAAACGGGTGATCGGCCTGCCCGGCGACAAGATCGCCTGCTGTGACGACCAGGGCCGGATCACCGTCAACGGCGAGCCGATCGACGAGCCGTACATCTTCGAGAACTCGCCGCTGGACGCGCCGCCGAATCCGCGGCAGTGCACCAGCCGCCGGTTCGCCGAGGTGACCGTCCCCGCGGGTGAGATGTTCGTCATGGGCGACCACCGCCTGGTGTCGCAGGACGCGCGCTGCCAGGGGCCGGTACCCATCGACAACATCATCGGCCGGGCCTTCGTGGTGGTGTGGCCCACCAGCCACTTCACCAGCCTTTCCGTGCCGGACAACTGGAAGTCGTACGCGGCGGCCCACCCGATCGCGGCCGCCCCGACCGGTGAATCTCCCCGGCATGCCCCCGATCCCGCCACCGCTGCCGTTATGCTGCCGTTCCTCTTAAGTGTCGGCGTATCCGCGCGTTCCGGACTGTGGTTGCGGCCCCGGGGACGTAGGCTCCGATCGTGATTGACGAGCACACCGAGTCCTCGAAGCGCAGCGGTTCGTTCTGGCGCGAGCTACCGATCTTGCTGGGAGTGGCGATCCTCGTCGCCGTCCTGGTGCGCTTCTTCGTGCTGCAGACCTTCTACATCCCGTCGCCGTCGATGGAGCACACGCTCAACGTCTGGGACAGGGTGCTGGTCAACAAGCTCGTGTACGACTTCCGTGAGCCGCGCCGGGGCGAGATCGTGGTCTTCAAGGCCCCGACCGACTGGCAGAGCGGCACCGAGGGCGAGGACTTCATCAAGCGCATCATCGGCGTCAGCGGCGACCACGTGGTCTGCTGCGACGACCAGGAACGCCTGATGATCAACGGCCACTCGCTGGACGAGCCGTTCATCTACACCGACGCGGACGGCCAGCAGGACCCGGCGGCGGACGAGAAGTTCGACATCACCGTGCCGGCCGGCCGGCTGTGGGTCATGGGTGACCACCGCTCGGCGTCCGGCGACTCCCTGGAGCACTGGGAGCAGACCAAGGACATCCAGGCCGCCACGATCCGGACCGACTCGATCGTCGGCCGGGCGTTCACGATCTTCTGGCCGGTGTCCCGGGCGACCTGGCTCTCCGTGCCCAAGGAGTTCGACGACGTCCCGGACGCGGCGCCGGCCAACTGACGCGGCGCCGAGGCGACTGACCCGGCGTCAAGATCGACCATCGGCGCAATAGGCTGGGGGCGTGACGTTCATCGACCGCCGGGCCGCCCGGGTGCTTCTCATCGATGCCGCGGAGCGCGTTCTGCTGCTGCACGGCGGTGACCCGGCACGCGCGGACCAGCACTGGTGGTTCACACCCGGCGGTGGGCTGAACGAGGGCGAGACGCCCGCTCTGGGCGCGGCCCGCGAGCTGCTGGAGGAGACCGGCCTGCGGGTCGATCCCGCCGAGCTGGGCGAGCCGGTGCACCACGAGACCACCGAGTTCAGCTACGACAACCGGCAGTACCGCCAGGACCAGGACTTCTTCCTGCTGCGGATCGACTCGTGGCAGGTCGACACCACCGGCTTCGACCCCGAGGAGCAGCGCACGATCACCGCGCACCGCTGGTGGTCCGTGGCCGAGCTCGACACCTCGACCGAGCAGATCTTCCCGATCGGGCTCGCCGACCTGCTGCGTAAGGTCCTCTGATGCTGAGTCCGCCCCGGACGGTGGTCCGCCGCGAAGGCGGCCTCTACGCCCTTGAGCGGGCGCTGCAGCGCCGTGGCTTCCGGCACGTCGCCGGGGCCGACGAGGCCGGCCGGGGCGCCTGTGCGGGCCCGCTGGTCGCCGCCGCGGCGATCCTGCCCGAGGGCAAGCGCGGCGAGATCGACGAACTGGCCGACTCCAAGCTGCTCACCGCGGCCGCCCGCGAACGCGTCTACGACGAGGTGGTCACGCGGGCGCTGGCCTGGTCGGTGGTGATCGTTCCGCCGGCCGAGGTGGACGGCCGCGGCCTGCACGTCTGCAACCTGGCCGCGATGCGCCGCGCGCTCGCGTCGCTCACCACCCGCCCCGAGTACGTCCTGACCGACGGTTTCCCGGTCGACGGGTTGGGGGCACCCGGCCTCGCGGTGTGGAAAGGCGACCGGGTGGCGGCCTGCGTGGCGGCGGCCAGCGTGCTCGCCAAGGTCACCCGGGACCGGCTGATGGTGGAGCTGGACGGCAGGTTCCCGGACTACGGCTTCGCGGTGCACAAGGGCTACATCACCGACGAGCACAGTGCGGCGTTGACCAGGCACGGTCCCTGCGCGGAGCACCGCTTCTCGTACGTGAACGTGGCAGCCGTCTCCGGGCGCGGCAACCGGCCCCCTCGGGCCCGCCGCCCCGCGGTTCTGCCCCCGGTCAACGCCGAGCCGCTGATGCTCTGGCCAGCAGTGGAGGGTACCGTCGGCGTGGCGTCGGGCGAGCAGCCTCGGCCGCCGGTGCCGGTGGGGGAAGATGAGGCCATGGAGGGCGAGAAGCGATGAGCGCAGAGGATCTCGAGAAGTACGAGACCGAGATGGAGCTGCAGCTCTACCGGGAGTACCGCGACATCGTCCGACAGTTCTCGTACGTGGTGGAGACGGAACGCCGGTTCTACCTGGCGAACCAGGTGGACCTGCACGTCCGCAACTCCGACGGCGAGGTCTACTTCGAGGTCGAGATGCACGACGCGTGGGTCTGGGACATGTACCGGCCGGCCCGCTTCGTCAAGAACGTCCGCGTGATGACCTTCAAGGACGTCAACGTGGAGGAGCTGGAGAAGCCGGACATCTCACTGCCGGACGAGGCCGGTTTCGGCGGGAGCTGACCGGGCGGCCGCGGTTGTCCACAGGGCAGGTCGCGGCCCATCTCGGAAAAGAGCACCATGCCTGGCATGGTGCTCTTGCTTTCGGCCCTCATGGTCCTGGCCGGTCTCCCGGTGGCTGCTCCTGAGCGGGCCGGCTGGCCGGTCGACGGAGCCCGGGTCGTGCGGCGTTTTGATCCGCCGCCGCGCCCCTGGCTGCCCGGTCATCGCGGCACGGATAAGGCGGCCGCGCCCCGCTCCGTGGTGCGGGCCGCCGCAGCGGGCACGATCGTGTTCGCCGGGCAGGTCGCGGGGCGCGGGGTCGTCAGCGTGGCGCATCCCGGCGGCCTGCGGACCACCTATGAGCCGGTGGACGTCCAGACGCGCCGGCCCGGTGACGCCGTCGCGGCCGGGGAAGCGCTCGGCACGCTGGCGGCTGGTCATCCCGGCTGTCCGTCGGCGGCCTGTCTGCACTGGGGTCTGCGCCGCGGCGCGGACTACCTGGACCCGCTGACGCTGCTCGGTCTCGGGCGCGTCCGGCTGCTGCCGCTGTGATGTCAGCGCAGGGACGCCAGCAGGGGTGGCAGGCGTTCCGCCAGGTTCTCGTACTCCTCCGGGCGGTTGTAGACCTGGGCGCTCAGTCGCAGCCAGCCGCGGCCGCCCCACGCGTTCACCGCGACCTCGGTCGCCAGCTTGTCGGCGATCTGCTGGCGCAGGGCATGCGCCTCCGGCTGCGTCGTGGCGATCCCCGACGGCAGCGGCAGGATCCGCATGGCCGCCTCGGCCGCGCCGGGGTCGGGCAGGTCGGAGGGAGCCAGGCCGAGACTCGCCCCGACCAGCCGCTGACCGTACGCCGCGAGCGCCGCATTGTGCCGCCGCACAGCCTCGACGCCCAGGGTGCGCAGGGTGAAGAGCCCCGCCGGCGCGGCCAGCCAGGGCGAATAGTCCATGGTGCCCTGCGACTCGACCGACATCGGGAAGCCGGAGTCATGCTCCCAGGACACGACCAGCGGCTCGATCCGCCGGCGCCAGCCCGGGGCGACGGCGAGCAGGGCGGTGCCCCGCGGGGCGTAGGCCCACTTGTGCAGGTTGCCCACCCAGAAGTCGGCGCCGAGCCGGTCGACCCGGACGGGCAGCATGCCGGGCACGTGCGCGGCGTCGACCAGCACCGGGATCTCGTGCTCCCGGGCGGCAGCGGCGATCGCGCGCACCGGCAGCACCTTCGCGGTCGGCGAGGTGAGCTGGTCGATGATCAGCAGCTTGGTCTTGCCGGGCCGCAAAGCCCCCCGGATCCGCGACACCACCTCGGCATCGGAGGCATCCAGCGGCAGCGCGACGGTCCGCGCACTGGCCCCGTCCCGCCGGCACTGCCGCCGCACAGCGATCGCGTTGGCGCCGTAGCCGTGGTCGGTGAGCAGCACCTCGTCACCGGAGGTCAGCCGGATCGACTGCAGCACCAGCGAGACCGCGGCGGTGGCGTTCGGCACCAGAGCGCTGCCGTCCGGGTCGGCGCCGAGAAAATCGGCCAGATGCCGTCGGGTATGGACGATCCGGTCGGTCAGCCCCGGCGAAGCGAAGAACGACATCGGATTGCGCTCGACCTCGTCCCGCAACCGCTGCTGGGTGCGCTGCACGCCGATCGGGACGGCACCGAAGGAGCCGTGGTTGAGGTAGGCGGTGGCCGGGTCGAGGGAGAAGAGGAGCCGCGCTCCCGGGATGGGCGGGGGCGGATCTCCGACGCTCACGCCCTGATCGTACGTGGTGCCGGCGGGTCCGTCGCGGCCGTTCCTCAGACGGGCCGGCGGTCGGTCGTGGCCCGGCTGCGGTCGCCACCGGGTCGCGGGCGCGCCGGCGGTTGTTCGCCG
>NZ_JBEZGQ010000320.1:0-8200 GCF_040650095.1 Actinoplanes sp. NPDC048791
GCCCGCCGCGGCGAACGCGGCACCCGGTCCGAGAGCCCCGCTCGGCCCGGTGACCACGGCATCCACCAGCATCACCCTGATCACCGGGGACCGGGTGATCGTCGCACCGGACGGCCGGACCAGCGTCGAACGGGCGCCGGGCCGGAGCGGTATGCGGTTCGTCAGCCACAAAGTCGCCGGGCACCACTACGTGCTCCCGGTGGACGCGCTGCCCCTGGTCAAGGGCGGCCGGCTCGATCAGCGACTGTTCGACCTGACCGCGTTGCGCGACTTCGGCTACACCGGCGAGGCCGAGCTGCCGTTGCTCCTCGCGTACCCCCGCTCCGGAAACCGCAAGGGACCCGCCGCCGCCCGCGCGGCGACCAGCGGAACGGCCCGCGTCGCCCGCGATCTGGGTGGGGTGAGCGCGCTCGCGGTGCGCGCGCAGCGCACCGCACGGGCCGAGCTCTGGACCTCTCTGACCACGGGTACGGCGGCAGCCCGCACCCTGAGCCCGGGCGTCGAACGGGTCTATCTGGACGGCAAGCGCAAGCTCGACCTGGACGTGAGCGTGCCGCAGATCGGTGCCCCGGCGGCCTGGCAGGCGGGCCTGGACGGCACCGGCGTCACGGTGGCGATCCTCGACTCCGGCATCGACGCGACCCATCCGGACTTCGCCGGGAAGATCGTGGCGGCCGAGAACTTCACCCCCGACCCGGACGCCGACGATCTCGTCGGCCACGGTACGCACGTCGCCTCGATCATCGCCGGCAGCGGCGCGAAGTCCGGTGGCAAGTACAAGGGCGTGGCGCCCGGCGCGAAGCTGGCGATCGGCAAGGTGTGCTCGACCGAGTTCTGCGAGGAATCGTCGATCCTGGCCGGCATGCAGTGGGCCGCCAAGACCGCCCCGGTGATCAACATCAGCCTGGGCGGTGGTGACGCGCCGAGCATCGATCCGCTGGAGCAGGCCGTCAACGACCTCACCGCGGCCCACGGTGCCCTCTTCGTGATCTCGGCCGGCAACTCCGGAGCCACCGCGACGGTCGGCTCGCCGGGCAGCGCCGACTCGGCGCTCACCGTCGGTGCGGTCGACGACCAGGACCAGCTGGCCGACTTCTCCAGTCGCGGCCCCCGGGTCGGCGACGACGCGATCAAGCCGGACATCACCGGGCCGGGCGTGGACATCGTCGCGGCCCGCGCCGCACACGGTCAGATCGGCACCCCGGCCGGCGAGGGCTACGTGAGCCTCTCCGGCACCTCGATGTCCTCCCCGCACGTCGCCGGCGCGGCGGCGATCGTCACCCAGCAGCACCCCGGCTGGTCCCCGAAGCAGCGCAAGACCCTGCTGATGGGCGCCGCGAAGCCGGCCGCGGACGTGGACGTCTTCGGTCAGGGCGCGGGCCGCGTCGACGTGGCGCGCGTGGTGCGCCAGGCGGTTTCCGTGGACGAGGGCAGCATCAGCTTCGGCCGGCAGGAGTGGCCGCACAGCGACGACGTCCCGGTCACCAAGACCGTCACCTACCGCAACGGTGGCACCGCGCCGATCACCCTGGCGCTGTCCCTGATCGACAAGTCCGGCACGTTCTCGCTCGCGGCGACCAGCCTCACCGTGCCGGCCGGGGGCACCGCCACGACCACGGTCACGGCGGACACCCGTGGCGAGGGCACCGACGGCTTCAAGACCGCCCGGCTGGTCGCGACCGGCCCCGGTGACGTCCGGGTGGAGACCCCGGTCGCGGTGAACCGCGAGGTGGAGAGCTACGACATCACGCTGGAGCACCTGGGCCGCGACGGGCAGCCCGCCGAGCACGTCACGTCGCTCAACCGGCTGGACGAGCTGGCCTTCTACGACGTCTTCAGCGCCGAGCCGGCCGACAAGGTGCGCCTGCCCAAGGGCGAGTACGGCCTCTTCACCTGGATCTACGGTGCGGACGACACCACCACCATGCTGGTCCAGCCGAAGCTCGTGGTGGACGGGCCGGCGACCGTACGGCTCGACGCCCGCCGCGGGCAGCCGGTGCGGATCACCGTGCCCCGCAAGGACGCCACCGCGGCCCTGGTCGCGGTCAACGCCGACTGGACCAGCGACGAGTACGGGGTCGGCGCGTCCGCGCTGTCCGACACCGGCGACGACCTCTTCGTGGGGCAGGTCGGCCCGCGCCGCAAGCAGAAGGGCTTCTACGGGTCGGTCAACGCGGCCTTCGCGAAGTTCGACGAGGCGAGCGAGTCGTTCCAGGACACCCCGTTCACCTACAACCTCGCGTACCTGAAGGAGGGTGCGTTCTACACCGGCTTCACCAAGCGGGTCCGGAACGGCGAGCTGGCCACGGTGCGGTCCCGCTTCGCCCAGGAGGCCAAGGGCGTCACCGCCGTCAAGCTGAACTGGCCCAACCTCGGGCCGAACATCGGCGGATGGGCCGCGGGCCTGCCGTTCCAGCTGCCGTTCCGGCGCACCGAATGGCTGAGCACCGAGGGCCGGACCACCTGGGCGGGCGAGTTCGACCAGGAACGGCAGACGGATCCGGACAGCTTCCCCGAGCTGCTGAGCATCGCGTTCGCGCCCGAGAAGCGGTACCACGCGGGACGCACCTACGCCGAGGACTGGAACCGTGCGGTCTTCGCCCCCTCGGTCGCCGGGGACATCAACGCGGCGCTGCGGATCGAGAATGTGATCGTGGCCGGCGTCCCGCTGTTCGGTGACGGTGCGGGCCACTGGGGCGATGCACTCACGGAGACGGCACGGACCGCGCTGTACTCCGGCGGCAAGCTGATCGGCGAGGAGCCGTCCGGCTATGCCGAGTTCGAGGTGCCGCCGGGCAATGCGCAGTACCGGCTGGAGCAGTCGGCCACTCGCGGTGCACCGTTCCGGCTGTCCACCTCGGTCAGCGCGGCCTGGACGTTCCGTTCGGCGACGTCGGCCGGGGAGACCCCGACGCGGCTGCCGCTGTCGAGCGTGCGGTTCAGCCCGCAGGTGAACGAGCTGAACGTGGCGCCGGCGGGTAAGGCGTTCCTCATCCCGGTCACCGTAGGACGGACGTCCGGGTCGGCGGCCAAGCCCAACCGCACGTTGACCGCCGAGTTCTCGACGGACGACGGGCGCACGTGGCAGCCGGCCACGGTGCGCGGGACGGGTGACCGGCGGACGGTGCGGGTCACCAACCCGGCTGCGGGTGGGTTCGTGTCGTTGCGGGCCAACGCTACTGACGCTGCGGGCAATACGGCTGCGGTGACGGTGCTGCGGGCGTACGAGGTCGGCTGAGGTTGACGTGAGGAGGAGGTGGGTCAGGTGACCCACCTCCTCGTCAGCTGTCCAGGATCACGGAGACCGTTACCCGGCCTTTGTCGTCGCGGTGGGAGGTCGCGTGGCCGGTCCGGTCCGTACCGTCCAGGTGCAGAGACAGTGGTGCGCCCTCGCCGAGGAAGTTGCGCCACCAGGTCTTGGCGTCGGGCATGCGGACGCCGATGGTGATCTGGTCACCGTCGCGGCGGTAGCCGACCGGGATGGTGAACGTGCGGCCGGAACGGCGTCCCGTGTAGGTCAGCAGGACGATCTTGCGGCCGACGAGGCGGCCCCAGCGTGGGGATGCGGTCAGGGCGGCCATCCGCTTGTTGACCGGGGCGGCGAAACGCACCAGCGAGGCCCGTGAGAGTGACGGCATGCGGCGGACGCTAGTGGAACACCTCGTCCGTTTCGCCGAAGTGAGACAGGTGGCGGTGGGTTCGCCTCAGTAACCCGCGCTCACCCCGGTCCCCGCGCTCACCCGGGTGCCCGCGCTCATCCCCGGTCCCCGCGCTCACCCGGGTGCCCGCGCTCACCCCGATGCCCGCGCTCACCCCGATGCCCGCGCTCACCCCGATGCCCGCGCTCATCCCCGGTCCCCGCGCTCACCCCGATGCCCGCTCTCACCCCGGTCCCCGCGCTCATCCCCGGTCCCCGCCCTCACCCGGGTGCCCGCGCTCACCCCGGTGCCCGCGCTCATCCCCGGTCCCCGCACTCACCCCAACGCCCGCGCGCCTCGGTAACCCGTGCTCACCTCGGCAATCCGCGGGTGGTGGGCCACGCTGGCGAGGTAGTTGTCGGGGCGGACCAGGAAAGTGGCCGGGGCACTCACGTCGTATGCCTCGTGGGCGTGACCGTCGCGGTCGACGACTGCCCCTTCGGCTGCCGGGGCGCCCGGCCGGACGATGTGGTGGATGTGCAGGTCCGGCGATTCCGGCGGGAGCTCGGCGTCGGGCGCGTCGAAGACCAGCAGTGTCCAATGCGGACCTCGGAGCAGGTCGAAGACGCGGGTCGACCCGCAGGGCGCGTCCGGCGCCCGGTCACCCGCGTGCAGCAGGCCTGACGCGCTCTGCGTCCCGTCGGCCAGCGGCCCGTCCCGGTAGGTCAGGGACAGCTGGCGCAGCACCGGATCGTCGCGGCGCATCGCGTCCTCGGCGTTCTCGACGTGCCGGCGGTGCAGCCGCGTGCTGATGCTGAGCACCTCGGCCGCCACCGGCAGTCGCTCGGCCTCGTAGGTGTCAAGCAGCGCATCGTCGCCCGTGGCCAGCTTCCAGCCCAGGTTGAAGGCGTCCTGGACGCCGGTGTTGAGGCCCTGCCCGCCGGCCGGTGAGTGCACGTGGGCGGCGTCGCCAGCCAGGAAGACGTTGCCGACCCGGTAGCGGTCCACCATCCGGATGTTGGCCCGGTAGAGCGAGGTCCACCCGACGTGCGTCAGGCTGACCTGAGCCTGAACTTCGTCAACGAGCCGTTGCAGGGCCGCCGGCTCGAGGTCCTCCGGATCGGGCTTCTCGGCCAGGGGCGCGGTGAGCTGGAAGTCCTCGGTGCCCGGCAGCGGGCACAGCCCCAGGCGGAGGGAATTCGGCTGGGCGCCGGGCCACACGTGCCAGTGGTCGCGGTCCAGGCCGGTCAGCCGGACGTCCGCGATCAGCATCCGCTCGGTGTCGTGGGTCTCGCCGGCGAAGCCCACCCCGAGCGCGCGCCGGATGGTGCTGCGGCCGCCGTCCGCGGCGACAAGGTACGTCGTGGTCACGCGCTCGCCGGTGCTGAGGGTGACGTCAACTCCACCCTCGTGCTGGGTGAAGCCGGTGACCTCGACGCCGAGCTCGACCCGCCCGCCGAGCTCGGCCAGCCGCCCGGTCAGCAGTTCCGCGGTGCGCCACTGCGGCACCATCAGGCTGTTGGGGTACGGCACCGCGGGGGTCGGGGCGTGCTGCTCGGCCATCCGCCGCGTCATTGTCGTGCCGTCGGGCCGGTGGATCAGCAGCTCGGGATAGTCCCCGCCGAACTTGCGGAACGAGTCGAGCACGCCGAGGTCCTCGAGGATCTCCTGGGTCCGTGGCTGCACCCCCTTGCCGCGCGAACCGTCGTACGGCGTCGGCGACTTCTCCACGATGCGGAACGGCACACCGCGCCGCGCCAGGTCGATCGCCAGCGTGAGCCCGGTCGGGCCGGCACCCGCGATCATTACGGTGAATTTGGATTCAGTGAACATGGATTCACCATAGGCGGACTGGTAGCGTGCGGTCAAGGCACGGATCTCGGAGGTAGGCATGGCGGTGGGGGTACGCAAGCGGCAGGCCGCGGAGACCGAAGCCGAACTGAAGGCGGCGGCGGTCCGGGCGTTCGCACGTCTCGGCTACCTGAACACCAAGATCACGGACATCACCGCCGAAGCGGGTCGCGCGGCCGGGTCCTTCTACACCCACTTCACCAACAAGGAAGCGCTGCTCGAGGCGCTACTGACCGACCTGCTGGCCGAGGGCGACGCGTCCGCCGCGACACCCGGGCACAGCGACGACTTCCGCGACCGGGACGCGTTGCGCTGGCACGTGGCCGCCTACTGGGGCTTCTACCGGCGGCACCGCACGATCGTGGTGGCGCTGCAACAGGCGGCCACGGTGGATGAGTCGTTCGCGCGGCGCAGCCAGGAGCTGATGGAGCCGGACCTGCGGCACATCGCGGATCACCTGGCGAAGCTGGACCTGCCGGGCGAGCCGCTCGTGGTCGCGTCGATGTTCACCAGCCTGCTGTCGACCTTCGCCGACCTCTGGCTGTCCGGGCGCGGACCGGACCTCGGCCGGGAACTGTCCGACGAGGAGGCGATCGAGACGCTGACGTCGTTTCTGTACGCCGGCATCGGCGGCCGTCAACCCTGACCCACCACGCCGCACCGGGCTACGGCACCAGGTGCATCGAAACGGGGCGCGGGCACGACCAAGAGCGGCGAAGCGAACGCGGCGGAGCCCGGCGCAGTACGCGGCACGGCGCTGCGCAGGGCACGGACGCGGCGCGGCACGCGGCACGGCACGGCACGCGGCACGGCACGAGCCTGACGAACCTGGTACAAGCGCGGCGAAGCGCGGCGAAGCAGCGCGGGGGCGGGCGCGGGTCCCGCAAAATTGGCGCAGGCACGACCAAGCGCGACCACGCGCAGACCTCAGCGCGGCGAAGCAACCCGCGATGAACCAGCGCGCGCCGAGCCGACGCAGGGCGGGCCGGACACGGGCGTGAGGACAGCGATGAGACGCCAAGCGCAAGCACACCCGAGCCCACTCCGGCTCCGCTCCCGCCCCGATGATTGAAGACCCCACCCCCGGGCACTGCTCCGACTGCCACCCACCCCGAAGGAGCCACCATGCGGGCCCTGATCTACACCGTCGCTGCCGTAGCCGTCGTGCTCATCCTGCTCGGCCTGATCCTCAAGGCCGTCAAATGGCTCATCATCATCGGCCTCATCGCCCTGGCCGCCTCCATCGTCATGGGCGTCGTGAAGGGCCGCCGAGCCCTACGCTGAGCGGCCCGCCCGGCACACCGAAGGCCATGTCTGCCCCGCGGAGATCAGCTTCGGTCGAGCAGCTGCGCCAGGTGCACGGCCGGGCGGTCCCGGAGGTCGGCGACCTGGGTACGGCACGAGAAACCGTCAGCCAGCACCACGGCGTCCGGGGCCGCGTCGAGGGCCGGCAGCAGGTTCTGCTCCGCCACCGCCACGGACACCTCGTAGTGGCCGAGTTCGACGCCGAAGTTGCCGGCCAGTCCACAGCACCCGGCGAGCCGTCGCACCTGGGCGCCCGTCGTGGCCAGCAGATCCGCGTCCGCCTTCCAGCCCAGGACGGCGTGGTGGTGGCAGTGTGGCTGGGCGATGACGTCCACGCCGGACAGGTCGGGCGGGGTCCAGCCCGGCGTCTGGGCGAGCAGCTCGGCAAGCGTGCGCACCGCGCCGGCCACCGCCTCGGCGTCCGCGTCCCCGGGGAGCAGTTCGTGGACGTCGGAACGCAGCACGGCCGTGCAGGAGGGCTCGATGCCGACGATCGGGATGCCGGCGCGGGCGTCGGCCGCGAGCGCTGCCACCGTACGGCTGAGGATCTTCTTGGCCGCGTCCAGTTGACCGGTCGTGATCCAGGTCAGACCACAGCAGATCGACCCGGACGGCAGCCGCGGTTCGTAGCCGGCCGCGCGCAGCACCCGTACCGTGGCCTCGGCGACCTCGGGCGAGAACGCGTCGGAGAAGGAATCGGCGAAGAGCACCACGGGTTTGCGGCCCTCGGCCGCCGTTTGGACGAACGTGCGCCGGAACGGGCGCCGGGCGAAGGCCGGTACGGACCGCCGCTTGTCCACCCCGGCCAGCCACAGGGCGAACGGGCCGAGCACCGGCAGCCGCACGGCCAGGTTGGCCAGCCGCGGCGTCCAGCCGGCCAGCCGGGACCAGAACGGCAGCTTGCCCAGCGTGTAGTGCGAGCGCGGGCGCAGCTTGCCCCGGTAGGTCTGGTGCAGCACCTCGGACTTGTACGTGGCCATGTCGATGCCGGTCGGGCAGTCGGAGGCGCAGCCCTTGCAGGACAGGCAGAGGTCCATCGCGTCGTGCACCGACGGGTGTGACCACGGGAGCTCGCCGCGGACGACCTCCTGCAGCACCCGGGCGCGCCCTCGGGTGGAGTCCTTCTCCTCGCGGGTGGCCAGGTACGACGGGCACATGACGCCGCCGGCCGCGGAGTTGTCCGCGCGGCACTTGCCGACGCCGGTGCAGCGGTGCACGGCCTGACCGAGCTCGCCGTCGTCGTGCGGGTAGGCCATCGCGAGCTGCTTGAGCGGGAAGCGGCCCGCCGGGCGGACGTCGGCGTCGATCGGGTCCGGGTCGACCAGCACGCCGGGGTTGAGCAGGTTGCCCGTGGCGTCCCCGAAGAACTTGAGCTGTGGCCCCAGGGACAGCAGCAGGAAGACGGC
>NZ_JBEZGQ010000321.1:0-8198 GCF_040650095.1 Actinoplanes sp. NPDC048791
ACCCAGGCCGGCTCGACACTGCTCAGCCCGGCCCACCGGTTCACCGCCGGCCTGGGTGGCGGCCGCGGCCCCGAAGACCAGGAACACCACGACGCCGGCGAGCAGCCGGCCGGGGTGGTGCAGGGAGCCGGCGACGAAGCTGGGCGCCAGCGAGGTGAACAGGCCGAAGACCGCGAAGCCGGCGAACGCGCCGGCGGCGGCGACCGCGTAACCCAGCCGGTCGGCGGCGGCGACCCGGATCCGCTGCGGCCGGTAGCGGGGTGCGACGGCGGGCGCGACCACCGTCTCGGGCGAGGCCGCGACGGCGACCGCGCTGAGCGCGAGCAGGACCAGAAAGACGAGGTACGGGGTACGCAGGGGAGCGTCGACGAACTGCGCCAGCGCCCCGGCGACCAGGGTGCCGGTGCCCAGCCCACCCAGGTTGGCCGCCGCGGAGATCAGCTCGAAGCGTCCCCGCCCGGCGTCCGGCCGGTGCGCGACGTGCAGTTCCAGCAGGTACGCGGTGGCGGTGGCGGTGATCATGCCGACGCCGAGGCCGGTGACGAACCGGGCGATCAGCAGTCCGGGCAGGGCCGGCCAGGCCAGGAACAGCACCGCGGCGACGGCCTCCAGGGCCAGGGCCGGCAGCAGGACGCGCTTGCGGCCGACCCAGTCGGAGACGTGGCCGGCGAGCAGCAGGCTGGTGACGACACCGACCGCGTACACGGCGAAGACGACCGTCACGGTGAACGGGGAGAAGTCGTCCTGCTGCTGGTAGAGCGGGTAGAGCGGGGTGGGCACGGTGGAGAACGCCATCGAGATCGCGAAGACGGCGGCGATCAGCCAGAAGCCGGTGCCGTGCCGGGCGGAGCCCTGACGGATCCGCGGCGCCTGGGGTGAAGCAGTAACGGTCATGTCCTCAGAGTGCGTCGCCGCAAGCATCAGGTCCAACGAAGGTTCCTGCTCATACCTATCACCGGATGCGATAGTTGAGGGTATGGAGCTCCGTCACCTCACCTACTTCGTCGCCGTCGCCGAGGAGGGCAGCTTCACCCGGGCCGCCACCCGCCTGCACGTTGTGCAGTCCGGCGTCTCCGCGGCGATCAAGGCGCTGGAACACGAGCTGGACGCGCCGCTGCTGGAACGCACGTCCAAGCGGGTTGCGCTCACCGACGCCGGTGCCGCGCTGCTGCCTCGGGCCCGGGCCGCGCTCGACGCCGCCCGGGCGGCCCGGGACGCGGTGGACGAGGTGCGTGGCGGGCTGCGCGGCACCGTACGGATCGGCACGCTGACCGCGATCGGGCTCGTCGACCTGCCGGCGCTGCTGGGCCGCTTCCACCGCACCCACCCGGCCGTGACCCTGCAACTGACCGTGTCCACCCGCGGCTCCGGCGGCCTGGTCGACGCGCTCACCGACGGCCGCCTGGACCTGGCGATGGTCTCGGTGCCCGGGCGCCCGCCGGCCGGGGTCCACTTGCGGCAGTTGCTGTGGCGCCCGATGGAGCTGGTGCTCCCCGCCGGTCACCGGCTCGCCGGACGGCCGGAGGTGCGGATCGAGGACCTGGCCGGTGAGCAGTTCGTGGACTTCCCGGTCGGCTACGGCAACCGCACGGTGGTGGACCGGGCGTTCGCGGCGGCCGGGGTGCAGCGCCACGTGTCGCTGGAGGTGGTCGACATCAGCACCGGTGCGGGCTTCGTGCGGCACGGGCTGGGCATCGCGATCCTGCCGCGTTTCGCCGTACCGGATGAAGTGGATCTTGTGGTCAGGCCGATCGCGGACGTTGACCTGGACTGGCCGCTCGGGGTCGCCACCTCGGCGGTCCGCGCGCCGGGCGCGGCCGCGCGGGCCCTGCTCGGCATGATCGACGATCACCTGCGCCCGCCCGGCGCTCTCCGCGATGCTGGGTAAATGTCCTCCGACCAGCAGATCCAGTCGGTTCGCCAGTTCCGCCGGTTCGCCCTGGTGGTCTGCCTCGTCGGCGTGGCGGTGCAGCTGGGCCTGACCGCCTATTACCTGGGCATGGGCCACAAGGCGACCCCGCACGACGTACCGGTGGGCCTGATCGCGCCCGACGCCAAGCGCGCGCCGATCGTCGAGCTGCTGGAACGCGACGGCGTCTTCGTGGTCAGCGACTACGCCAACGTCACGGACCTGCGGGCCGGGATCAAGAGCCGCGAGGTGTACGGCGGAGTCGACGCGAGCGCCGCGCAACCGCACCTGTATCTCGCCTCCGCCGCCGGTCCCGCCGCCGCGAGCCTGCTGCGAGCCACCTACACCTCGGTCGTCGGCCAGCAGAACGCCGAGCAGCTCGCGGCTCTGGCCGGGCAGGGCGACACAATCTCGGTCGAGCAGGCACGGGCGCTCGCCGCGGCCCCGGCGGTCACCGACGTGGTGGCGCTGCCCGCCGACGACGTCAACGGCGCCTCGCTCGGCTTCCTCACCCAGGCGCTCGCGCTGGGCGGCACCATCGCCTCGGTCGGGCTGGGCCGGCTGATCCCGCGCACCCGGCGCTCCTGGAAGCGCGGCCTCGGCCACCTCAGCACCCTGATCGTGTACGCGCTCGGCTCGGCGGCCGTGGTGCTCTGGTCGATGACCTGGTTCGGCGTCGGCGCGGAGGCGAACCACCCGGAGATGTTCGGCATCTTCGCGCTGATGTCGCTGGCGATCACCGCCTCGACGGCCGGCGCGGTGGCCCTGTTCGGTCCGGGCGGCGCGCTGCTCGGTGGCCTCTACTTCACCGTCGGCACGGTCATCTCCGGCGCGAGCATCCTGCCCGAGTTCCTGCCGGCGTTCGGCCGCCTGCTCGGCGAGAACCTGCCGACCGGGGCCGGCGTGCAGGCGGTCCGCGACAATCTTTATTTCCCGGCCGCCCCGATCGGCGCGCACCTGCTGGTGCTGTCCCTCTACGCCGGGCTCGGGTGCCTGATCGTGCTGGTCACGAACCTGCTGCCGAACCGCGGAGACCGCACCAGCGAGGTCGAGCTGGAGCTGCGGGACCGCATCGAGGGCGCCGAACTGCGGGAGCCGGTACCGATTCCCCCCGGTATTTCTTGATCCGTTGTGACGTTCGGCTCGTGGTTCCCTTAACAAGTGCGGCGTAAGGTCAATCCCGTGCTTGAAGCGTCAAGTGCTGAGGGAGCTGTCATGTCTTTGGGTATTCGCAGCCGGGTCACCGTGCCGCTGAAGTTCGCGGACGGATACGTCACCACGGCCGAGGTGATCACCTTCGACGGGCTCGCCGACGGCAAGGAACACCTCGCGCTCGCCCTCGGCGACGCCTTCGGGGCCGAGGTGCCGCTCGTCCGCCCGCACTCCGAGTGCCTCACCGGCGACGTGTTCGGCTCCGAGCGCTGCGACTGCGGCCCGCAGCTGCGCGAGGCAGTCGAGCGGATCGCCGGCGTCGGCGGCTTCCTGCTCTACCTGCGCCAGGAGGGCCGCGGCATCGGCCTCTACGCCAAGCTCGACGCGTACGCGCTGCAGGACCTGGGCCTGGACACGTACGAGGCGAACCGGGCACTCGGGCACGCCGACGACGAGCGGGACTACACCGCCGCGGCGCAGATGCTGACCGCCCTCGGCGTGGGCGCGGTCGACCTGCTGACCAACAATCCCGACAAACCGGCCCAGCTGCGGTCGTTCGGGGTCGACGTCCGCGAGGTGGTGCCGACCCACGTGCACGCCTCCGCCGCCAACGTGCGTTACCTGCAGGCCAAGGTCGCCCACACCGCGCACACCATCGACCTGCCCCTGGCGGTCTGACTTCCGGTTTCCGCTCAGTCATATTTCCGGAGCGCCGAACGGTAGGGCGACATGCCGTAGGAGCACGGAGGTATTTCGCTGTGGGGATCGAGGCCGTCAACAGCCGGATCGCGGACATCCAGAGCCGGATGATCGCGATGCAGACCCAGCAGGCCACGGCGGCCAAGACGTCGTCGGCCACGTCGACCGACCCCGCGTCGGGCGGCAGCTTCGCCACCGCGCTCGCGGACGCCATGGGCACCCAGTCCTCGGCGGCGTCCGCGGGCCCGGCGAAGTCGTACTCACTGAACAGCAAGGGGATCCCGACCGAGCTGGTCGGCTACGGCAACGGCAAGATCCCCGCCAACGCGCTGGAGAAGGTGGGCAACACCAACCACAAGCTGTGGGCGCCGGCGGCCGAGTCGCTCAACAAGATGATCAGTGATGCCAAGGCGCAGGGCGTGACCATCGGGATCACCGACTCCTACCGTTCGTACTCCGAGCAGGTCGACGTGGCCCGCCGCAAGGGCCTCTACTCGCAGGGCGGGCTGGCGGCCAAGCCCGGCACCAGCGAACACGGCTGGGGCATGGCCACCGACCTCGACCTGAACAACAAGGCGCAGGCGTGGATGCGGGCCAACGGCGAGAAGTACGGCTTCGTGGAGAACACGCCCCGGGAGCCGTGGCACTGGGCGTACAAGCCGAAGTCGGTCTAAGCCGGCTTCTGCCAGAGCAGCTCGCCGTGCAGCAGTGACATCCAGCCGTCCGGGTGGGCGGCCCAGGCCCGCCACGCGTCGGAGATCCGCTGCAGGTCCGCACCCTGCTCGGCGGCCTGCCGGGCCAGGTCCGACTTGAGGATGCGGTCGGCCCACATGCCGCCCCACCACTGGCGGTCCTCCGGCGTCGCGAAGCACCAGGTGCTCGACGTCACGACCGGGTCGCTCAGCCCGGCGGCGTGGGCCCAGGACAGCAGCCGGCGTCCGGCATCGGGCTCACCGCCGTTGCCGCGGGCGATCCGGCGGTACAGGTCCAGCCACTCGTCCAGCTCTGGCAGCTGGGGGAACCACGCGAACGCGGCGTAGTCGCTGTCGCGTACCGCGACCACGCCGCCGGGCCTGGTGACCCGGCGCATCTCGCGCAGCGCGGTGACCGGGTCGCCGACGTGCTGCAGCACCTGGTGGGCGTGCACGACGTCGAACGTGTCGTCGGCGAAGTCCAGCGCGTGCACGTCGCCGACCGCGAAGTCGACGGTGTCCAGTCCGCGTCGGGCGATCTCGGCCCGGGCCAGGTCCAGCGCCGGTCCGGTGGGCTCCAGGGCGGTGACCCGCCCGGGTGTGACTTGCGTCGCGAGATCAGCGGTGATGGTGCCGGGCCCGCACCCGATGTCCAGCAGGGTGTCGCCGGATTTCAGCCGTGGCAGCAGATACGCCGCCGAATTTTCTGCGGTGCGCCAGCGGTGCGAGCGCAGGACCGATTCGTGATGCCCGTGGGTGTAGACAGCAGCCATGCCGCGAACGCTATGCCGACGTCTCGCATTTCGGGAGACGTATCCTGCATTTTGAGATGACGGCGAATACCCGATTTCGTGTAGTGGCAGCCAGGCCGTAGTTTTGTGGCCATGAGGATCGGCATCGTAGGCGCGACGGGGCAGGTCGGCGGCGTCATGCGCCGCATCCTGGCCGAGCGCCAGTTTCCTGTAGACCAGCTCCGGCTCTTCGCCTCCGCCCGCTCCGCCGGACGCACCCTGTCCTGGGGTGACGGCGAAGTGACCGTCGAGGACGCGGCCACGGCCGACTACCGCGGACTGGACATCGTCCTGTTCTCCGCGGGCAAGGGCAGCTCCAAGGAGTACGCCCCCAAGGTCGCCGAGGCCGGCGCGGTGGTGATCGACAACTCGTCGGCGTACCGGATGGACCCGGACGTCCCGCTCGTGGTGGCGGAGGTGAACCCGGACGCGATCGCGCAGCGCCCCAAGGGCATCATCGCCAACCCGAACTGCACGACGATGGCCGCGATGCCGGTGCTGCGCCCGCTGCACGACGAGGCTGAGCTGGTCGCGCTGGTCGCCACGACGTACCAGGCGGTCTCCGGCGCCGGGCTGGCCGGCGTGGCCGAGCTCGACGACCAGATCAAGAAGGTCGCCGACCGGGCCACCGAGCTCGCCTTCGACGGCAGCGCCGTCGAGTTCCCGGCGACCCGGGCGTTCAGCCAGCCGATCGCCTTCAACGTCCTGCCGCTGGCCGGCTCGATCGTCGACGACGGCCTCGGCGAGACCGACGAGGAGCAGAAGCTCCGCAACGAGAGCCGCAAGATCCTGGGCATCCCCGGCCTCAAGGTCTCCGGCACCTGCGTGCGCGTACCGGTCTTCACCGGTCACTCGCTCCAGGTCAACGCCCGCTTCGCCCGGCCGATCAGCCCGCAGCGGGCCCGGGAGCTGCTCGCGTCGGCGCCCGGCGTGGAGCTGTCCGACGTCCCCACGCCGCTGCAGGCGGCCGGCCGGGACCCGACGTTCGTGGGCCGCATCCGCGCCGACGAGACGGTCGACAACGGTCTCGCGCTGTTCCTCTCCAACGACAACCTGCGCAAGGGTGCGGCCCTGAACGCGGTCCAGGTCGCCGAGCTGGTGGCCGCCGCGCTCTGAGTTCCTGCTCCGGCCCGTTCCACCCTTGGGTGGGACGGGCTTTGTCGTTCCTTCGGGGAGTCTTTTCGACAATCCACTATGGAAAAACCGGGCTTTTTGCCTGAATCGGTAGCGCATGGTCGATTTGAGGTGCACAGTGATTGCATGAACGACAGTGGGCCCGGCGGCGGCTACTTCTGGTGCCTCCGCCACAACCGGGTCGAGACCGGGGACGACGTGTGTCCTGCGCAGTACCGGCTCGGTCCGTACGCCTCCGCTGACGACGCCACGCGGGCGCTCGAGACCGTCGAGAAGCGCAATGCGACGTGGGATGCCGAGGATGCCCGCTGGACCGGGGAGGTCAGCTAGGCCGGCTCGACCCCTGTGTCCAAGCCGGAATCCTGCAGTCTCCAGGCGGAGACGAGCCCGCAGTCATTCGCAAGGAGGAACTTCCCCATGGCCGTGCCCAAGAAGGCCCCGACCCGGGCCGCCACGACCGGCGCCAGAAGCGCGCGGGTCGCCGCGTCCCCGGTAGCCGCCAAGTCCGTTGCTGCCAAGCCTGCCGCTGCCGCTGCCAAGCGGACTGCTGCTGCTAGTTCTGCCAATGGGCAGTCGGTTGCCGTGCGGTCTGCGGTCAAGCCCAAGACTTCGGCTGCTGCTGCTTCCGCGGCCAAGTCGGTTACCGCCGGTAAGTCGGTTTCGGCCGCCAAGTCCGGTGCGGCCGGCAAGGCTCCGGCCAGTAAGACGACCGCGAAGAAGGCGCCTGCTACCAAGTCGGCTTCGGCTCGGGCGGGCGCTGTGAAGCGGGCTTCCGGGGCCGTCAAGCCGGTTACCGCTGCGGCTGCGCGTTCTGGCGCGGCGGCCGGGAAGTCGTCGACCGCTGCCAAGTCTTCGACTGCTGCGAAGTCGTCGACTGTTGCTAAGTCTTCGACTGCTGCGCGGTCTGCGGGTGCTAAGTCGTCGGTTGTGAAGGCTGCGGGTGCCAAGGCCACCACGGCCGCGAAGTCGACTTCCGCGAAGTCCACCTCCGCGAAGTCGACGGCCGCCAAGTCCGCGGCGGCGAAGTCGCCGGCTGGGAAGTCCACCGCGGCTGCGAAGTCCACTTCCGCGAAGTCCGGCGCCGGGAACTCCACGGCCGCCACGTCCACGGCCGCTAAGTCCACGGCCGCTAAGTCCACGGCCGCTAAGTCCACGGCTGCGAGGTCTGCGGCTGGGAAGTCTTCCGTGGCCCCGAAGTCGGCTGCTGCGAAGTCCACGGCTGCTAAGTCCACGACCGGGAAGTCTTCCGCGGCGAAGTCTTCTGCGGGCAAGTCGGCGGCTGCCAAGCCCGCGGTGGCCAAGTCCGCTTCTGCTCGTTCCGCTTCGGCTCGTTCGGGTTCCGCCGGTGGGACGTCGGTTCGTTCCGCGGCTGCGAAGTCCACTGCGGCGAAGACCACGGCGAAGTCCTCCGCCGCCAAGTCGCCGGCTGCGAAGTCGACCGCCGCCAAGTCGACCGCCACGAAGTCGACCGCGACCAGGTCGGCTGCCGCGAAGTCGACCGCCACTAAGTCTGCTGCCGCGAAGTCGACCGCCACCAAGTCGGCCGCTACCAAGTCGGCTGCCGCGAAGTCTGCTGGGGCCAAGTCGACCGCCGCCAAGTCGACCGCCGCCAAGTCGGTTGCCGCGAAGTCGACTTCCGTGAAGGCCGGGGCCGGTAAGTCGGGTGCCGGTAAGGCGACCGCGGGTAAGGCCACCACTGCCACGTCCGCCGCCGGCAAGGCTTCGGCCGCGGTCAAGGCCGCCGCCAAGTCCGCCGCCGCGGCCAGGACCTCGGCCGGCGCGGCGAAGAAGGCCGCCGCTCGCAGCACCGGCAACGCGGCC
>NZ_JBEZGQ010000322.1:0-8182 GCF_040650095.1 Actinoplanes sp. NPDC048791
GCCATTCGGTTGGCGGCGTCGGCCTGACTGAGCCCGTAGGCGGTCTTCAGGTAGGCCGGTAGATAGACGGAGAACGCGACATAGCCGCCGAACAGGCCGTCGTCGGGCCGACGAACTTGAACCCGCGCCTCTTCAGCTCCTTGGCCAGCGCGATCGACTCCGGCGTGGTCGCCGGGACGTCCGCGCGGGTCGCCGGGCGGGGCCGGGGCGGCGGCGCGAAGGACCAGAGCAGGGTGGCCAGGCCGTCCGGCAGGTCGGCGGCCACCCGGGCGTTGTGCAGGGCCGCGTCGACCTTCATCCGGTTGCGGACGATGCCCGGGTCAGCCATCAGCCGGGTCGCGTCCGCCTCGGAGAACGCGGCCACCGCCGGGATCGAGAAGCCCGCGAACGCCGCCCGGAAAGCCGGGCGTTTGCGCAGGATGGTGATCCAGGAGAGCCCCGACTGGAACGCCTCCAGGGTCATCCGCTCGAACAGCGCGTCGTCGCCGTGGACCGGGCGGCCCCACTCGAGGTCGTGGTAGGGCAGGTAGTCGGGCGTGCTGCCGCCCCATCCGCATCTGGCCCGGCCGTCCGCCCCGACGACCAGGCCCGCGGCGGTCACGTCTGTCATGCCGGAAACCGTACGAGGTCCCTCTGACAGAAAATCAGGGCAGGCGGCCCTGCTCGACCAGGCGGCCGAACTTCTTGAGCGCGCCCTTGAGGCTGAGCTTCGAGCCGGGCCAGATCACCGGCCAGGCCAGCTTGGCCGCGGCGCCGCCGGGCAGGTGGAACCACTCGTGCATGACGACCTGGGTGCGGTCGCCGGCCATCGCCGTGCAACGCATCGCGCCGGGGCCGCGCAGGATGTTGCCGCAGTGCACTACCCGGACCTCGTACGGCGCGTCGACCCGCACCACCCGCATCTCGTCGCGCAGCGCGGCCCCGCCGACCCCGGTGATCGCCTCGATCAGGCTGCCCTCGCCGCCGTCGCCCTCGACGATCCGCACCTTGGTGAACGGGATCCACTCGGACTGCCGTTCCCAGCTGGTGAACGCCGCGAAGACTCGGGGCGCGGGCGCGTTGACGATGACGGTCGCCGTGACCTCACCGGTGCCGGGGACCGCGGCGTCGCCGAGCCCGTCGACCGGCCCGGGCGCACTCACCGGCTCTCCGCCGGTTCCTCGTCACCCGCCGGCCGGGCAGGCGCCTTCTCACCGGCAGCCGGCTCGGCGGCGGCGGGAGCAGCGGGTGCCGGCTTGTCGTCAGGGGGCGTGACATCGGGGACCACCACAACCGGCTCCGGCGGCGGGGCGATGGCGGCCTCGCGGGCCCGGCGCAGCACGTCCGCGTCAGCCGTACGGCCCTCGCGCAGCGCGGCGACCTCGGCCTCCAGCACGCCGATCAGCTCGCCCTTGTAGCCGATGTCATAGGCGGCCCGCTGCAGCGCCTGGTCGACCTGGGACATCCGGTAGCCGCGGAACGCGGTGTCGAACCGGGTCCGGAACACGTCCTCCTCGCCGAGCGGACGGTCGCTGGGCAGCGGCAGAGACTTGCCGTCCGGCTCGACCGGCGTCAGGCCGGGGTCGCCGCCGCTCACCATGACGGTCACACCGAAGACGATCGCCGCGACGACGAGCGCCACGACGACGAAGAGGAGAAGCTGGCCCATGGGCACGATCGTGGCACGACCGCTGCGGGTGTGCGAGCCCGCCACCCCGCCGGGCCACAAACGCCCGGGTTGATCGAGGGACGTCAGGTCCAGGTGAGGATCTTCTTGCGCCAGGCGTACACGATGCCGAGCGCGAGAACCGCCACGAAGACGCCCATCTCGGCGACGGTCACCAGGCCGAATCCGGGACGGTCGAAGACGACCGCCCATGGGAAGAGGAAGACCGCCTCGACGGCGAAGAGCACATAGAGGTACGCGTACACGTAGTAGCGGATCTGGGCCTGCGCCCAGTCGCCGCCGACCGGGTCGACGCCGCTCTCGTAGGTCAGCCGCTTGCCCACCGGCTCGGCCGGGTGGGCCGGCCTGAGCAGCTTGTTCGCCCCGAACGCGCCGACGAAGACCAGCACGCCGGCGGCCAGCACCAGCCCCAGCGTGGCGTACGAACCCAGATAGCCCTGCACGGCCGCAGCCTAGCGAACCGAAGGGTGGACTCGGGTGGCTCAGGCAAGCCTTACCTGGCTACTGTGGTCAACGGTCTGAAGTCGGACACGCCCCGCGCCCCGCGGTGGTAAGGAGCGCCGACGTAGGCTGGAAGTGACTATTGCGGGCCGGCTCATCGACGTGCGTACCCGCCGGCCGGCTCCTTCAGGAGGTTGGAACGTGGGCGCTCCCGCGAAGCGTGTCGAGCAGCTCGATCGTGTGGTCATCCGGTTCGCCGGGGACTCCGGTGACGGTATGCAGCTCACCGGTGACCGGTTCACCTCGGAGACCGCGCAGCTGGGCAACGACATCTCGACACTGCCGAACTTCCCGGCGGAGATCCGCGCACCAGCCGGCACCCTGCCCGGTGTGTCGAGTTTTCAGGTGCATTTCGCCGACTACGACATCCTGACCCCTGGTGACGCGCCGAACGTGCTGGTGGCGATGAACCCGGCGGCGTTGAAGGCGAACGTGGGTGATCTGCCGCCGGGGGCGGACATCATCGTCAACACCGATGAGTTCACCAAGCGGAATCTGGCCAAGGTCGGTTACGCGGTCAGTCCGTTGGAGGACGGCTCGCTGGACGGCTTCGCCCTGCACCCGGTCGCGCTGACGTCGATGACCATCGGCGCACTGGCTGAGCTCGGGGTGGCCAAGAAAGACGCCGAACGCGCCAAGAACATGTTCGCCCTCGGCCTGCTGAGCTGGATGTACTCGCGGCCGTTCGCGTCCACCATCCGGTTCCTGGAGCGCAAGTTCGCCAAGCGCCCGGATCTGGTCGCGGCGAACAAGGCCGCGTTCCAGGCGGGCTGGAACTTCGGGGAGACGACCGAGGACTTCTCGGTGCGCTACGAGGTCAAACCGGCCAAGATGCTGCCGGGCACGTACCGCAACATCACCGGCAACGCCGCCCTCGCCCTCGGGCTGGTCGCGGCGGGTGTGCGGGCCAAGCTGCCGGTGTTCCTGGGCGCGTATCCGATCACCCCGGCCTCGGACATCCTGCACGAGTTGTCCAAGCACAAGCGGTTCGGCGTGACCACGATGCAGGCCGAGGACGAGATCGCCGCGATCGGCGCCGCGCTGGGCGCCTCGTACGGCGGTGCCCTCGGCGTCACCACCACCTCCGGTCCCGGGGTGGCGCTCAAGGGCGAGACGATCTCTTTGGCGATCGCGTTGGAGCTGCCGCTGGTCATCGTCGACGTGCAGCGGGCCGGGCCGTCGACGGGTATGCCGACCAAGACCGAGCAGGCCGACCTCAACATGGCCCTGTACGGCCGGCACGGTGAGGCCCCGCTCGCGGTGATCGCGCCGAAGTCACCCTCGGACTGTTTCCACGCGGCGATCGAAGCCGCCCGGATCGCGCTCAAGTACCGCACCCCGGTGATCCTGCTGTCGGACAACTACGTCGCCAACGGCTCCGAACCGTGGCTGCTGCCCGACGTCAACGACCTGCCCGACATCTCCGTGGCGTACACGACCGAGCCGAACGGTGGGGACGGGCGGTTCCTGCCGTACCTGCGGGACCCGGAGACCATGGCCCGGCCGTGGGCGATCCCGGGCACGCCCGGGTTGGAGCACCGCATCGGTGGGCTGGAGAAGGCCGACAAGACCGGTGACATCTCCTACGACCCGGCCAACCACGAGTTCATGGTCCGCACCCGCGCCGAGCGCATCGAGTCGATCCCGGTTCCGGACGTCGACGTCGAGGACCCGGACGAGAACTCCCGCGTGCTGGTGCTGGGCTGGGGCTCCACGTACGGGCCGATCGGGGCCGCCTGCCGGGCCCTGCGCCAGCGCGGTCTGCCGATCGCTCAGGCGCACCTGCGGCACCTCGCACCGCTGCCGGCGAACCTCGGTGAGGTGCTCGGGGCGTACGACAAGGTGGTCATCCCGGAGATGAACCTGGGCCAGCTCGCCCACGTCATCCGGGCCAGGTATCTGATCGACGCGGTTCCCTTCAACCAGGTCAGCGGTCTGCCGTTCACGGCCGCGACGCTGGAGAACATGCTCGAGGACGTGGTCAAGAATGGCTAGCAGCACGATTCCGCTGACGCCGGTGAAGCTGACGGCGAAGGACTTCAAGTCCGACCAGGAAGTTCGCTGGTGTCCCGGCTGTGGCGACTACGCCATCCTGGCCGCGGTCCAGCAGTTCATGCCGGAGCTGGGCATCGCCCGGGAGAACACGGTGTTCGTGTCCGGGATCGGCTGCTCGTCGCGGTTCCCGTACTACATGAACACCTACGGCATGCACTCGATCCACGGCCGGGCCCCGGCGATCGCGACCGGGCTGTCCGCGTCGCGGCCGGACCTGTCGGTGTGGGTGGTGACCGGTGACGGCGACGCCCTGTCGATCGGCGGAAACCACCTCATCCACGCCCTGCGCCGTAACGTCAACCTGAAGATCCTGCTGTTCAACAACCGGATCTACGGCCTGACCAAGGGCCAGTACTCACCGACCTCCGAGCTCGGCAAGATCACCAAGTCGACGCCGGCCGGGTCGGCGGACTCCCCGTTCAACCCGCTGTCACTGGCCCTCGGCGCCGAAGCGACGTTCGTGGCCCGGACCATCGACTCGGACCGCAAGCACCTGCAGTCGGTGCTGCGGGCGGCGGCCCAGCACCAGGGGTCGGCGTTCGTGGAGATCTACCAGAACTGCAACATCTTCAACGACGGCGCGTTCGAGGTCCTCAAGGACCCGAACACCCGCGACGACCACCTGATCCGCCTGGAGCAGGGCCAGCCGATCACCTTCGGCGCCCAGGACCAGTATTCGGTGGTCCACCCGGCCGGGGCCTTCGGCCTGTCGGTGCGGGACAGTGCTGAGCTCGGGGGCGAGACCCCGGTCGTGCACGACGCGACGGTCGACGACCCGGCCTACGCGTTCGCGCTGTCCCGGCTGTCCGGCTCGGACCTGGGCACGACCCCGATCGGCGTGTTCCGCAACGTCGAGCGCCCCTCCTACGACGAGCTCATCCAGAAGCAGCTGGAGGACGCCAAGTCGCAGGTGACCGGCACTCCGGACGAGATGCTCAGCGACCTGCTCAACGCCGGCGACACCTGGACCATCCTGTAACTCCGGCGCAAGCACCAAGATCGGCTCGGGCCGCCAGGCCCGGGCCGATCTGCGTCAGACGGCTACGCCGACGCCGCTGTTCTCCTCGTCCCGGATGTAGATCAGCATGTCCCCGGTGTCGATGGTGACCGACTGCTGACCGCCCAGCGGCAGCACCTTGCCCCGGCGGATCAAGGCCACCACCAGCGTCTGGAGCTCGCGCGGGTTGCGGCCGACCTCGTCGCGCTCCGCGGACCGCATGGCCAGCGCCATGCCCTGGCCGGGGGTCAGCAGATCCTCGACCACGTCGATCAGCGGCGGGGTCGTCGTGGTCAGGCCGAGCAGCCGGCCGGCGGTCGACGACGACACGATCACGTGGTGGGCGCCGCTCTGCTTGAGCAGCGCCGCGTTCTCCTGCTCGCGGACCGCCGCGATGATCCGGACCTGGCCGGCCGTCAGCTGCCGCACCGTGAGGGTGATCAGGACGGAGGCCTCGTCGCTGTCGGTGGCGATGATGACCGACTTGGCGTTCTTGACGTCCGCCTCGAGCAGGACCGCCGAGCGGGTGGCGTTGCCCTCGATCGCGACCAGGCCGTTGGCCCCGGCCTGGCGCAGGGCCTCGTCGCGGCTCTCGACCACGACGATGCGGGACTTGTCGTAGCCCGTCTCCAGCAGCGCGCTGACCGCGGCCCGGCCCTTGGTGCCGTAGCCGCAGACGATGATGTGGTCCTTCAACTTGCGCCTCCACCGGGTGACCCTGATGTTCTTGCGGTACTGGTCCGTGAGCACCTCGAGGGTCGTGCCGACCAGGATGATCAGGAACAGCACGCGCGCCGGGGTGATGAACACGATGTTCACCAGGCGCGCGTCGGGCGTGACCGGGGTGATGTCGCCGTAGCCGGTGGTGGAGAGCGACACGACCGCGTAGTAGAAGCAGTCGAGCAGGGTAAGCCCGTCCTCGTTGAGGTCGCGGTAGCCGTCGCGGTCGATGTAGATCACCAGCACGGTGAGCAGCACGAGGACCAGGGCGGCAACCACCCGCACGGCGAGCGCTCGCAGTGGTCCCTGTCGGACCAGAGGTAATCGGATCACTGAACGGCCGCCTGCACGTTCACACCATAGCGGCCGGGTCCCACACCGCTTTTCAGGACAGCACATGACAGGCCCGCCGCGGAATACCCACCGGTAAGTTGAGGCATCGTTAAGGAAAACTCCATTGATCGTCTTGTATCTAGAAGGCTGTCGATCCAAGACTGGCGGCCTACCGCTGGAGGTTTCGATGAAACGGTCCGTCCGCCGTACCCTCGTCGTCCTGATCTCTGCGCTGGCCCTGCTGGCTCCCTCCGTGGCGGCCTCGGCCGCCACGGACAGCAAAGCCACCGTCCTCTCCCGCTGGACCCAGACCGCCGCGTCGAGCAGCACCGCCTGGAACGACGCCCGACTCAACCGCGCCCCCTGGGCCAGTTACGGCTTCGACTGGACCACCGACTACTGCTCGTCCAGCCCGGACAACCCGCTGGGCTTCAACTTCTCGCTGTCGTGCTGGCGCCACGACTTCGGCTACCGCAACTACAAGGACCTGGGCGCGTTCCCGGCCAACAAGGACCGGCTGGACGACATGTTCTACGCCGACCTCAAGCGCAAGTGCGCCACCTACAGCACGGTGACCCGGCCGGCCTGCTACAGCCTGGCCTGGACCTACTACCAGGCCGTGAGCATCTTCGGGTCGCTCGAGGCCGTCAACCCGTCCGACATCGACCGGGCCCGCGAGCTGGTCGAATAGCCGGCCGGCCCCGGGTCGGCCGGTGCGGCCGGCCCGGGGTGGGTCCTCCCGCGCCGGCTCAGCTCGGGGCCGGGTCAGCCCAGGGTCTGGGCGAAGCGGGCCGAGCCGTGTTCGAGGTCCGGATGCTCGACGGCCAGCGCCATCGCGACGGCCCGGCCGAAGCCGATCTCCGCCCCTTCGGCGTAGGCCGCGTCGAAGGCCGCGTCGCCGAGCATCCGCCTCAGGGCAGCCTGCTGCCCGGACCAGAAGCCCCCGAAATGGGTCGCCCGGCACGCCCCCCGCACGGATTCCGCGCCGCCGAACAGGACGGTCGCGGTGGCAGGGTCGCCGCCGATGGCACACCGCACGGCGATCGCCGCGACGGCATCCGCGGCGGCGCCCCGGAAGCCGTGCCGCAACCGCGACCGCAGAGCGACAACCAGGTGGTCGTGCGCGGCGACCAGGTCGCGGCGGCGCAGGGCCACCATCCCGAGCAACCAATCGACGGTACGGCTGCCACGGTCCTCCGGCCGTCCCGCCTCCAGCTGACGGGCACTGCCGAGCAGCTCCGCGGCCTCGTCCAGGGCGTCACGCCGCCACAACAACTCGGCGAGAGTGACCACCGCGGGCAATGCGGCAGCCGGCACCCCGGTGCGTTCGGCCCGGGCGATGACGTCGCGGCACACCTGCTCGGCCTCGACCGTCCGGCCGGCCTCCACGAGCGAGAGCCGCTGCCCGGAGAGGGCCCGGACCAGCAGCGCCGGGTGACCCACGCGTCGGGCGATGTCCTCGGCCCGGTCCAGGAAGCGGGTGCGTTCCTCCCGGTCGTCGGCGAGTCCGGCATGGACCAGGTACGCGGAGGCCAGCTCGACCGGGTCGATCCGCTCGCCCTGCTCGGTGAACTCGCCGTCGATCCGCCGGTAGAGCCGGAACAGCAGGTCCCGGCCGTCCCGCGCCCGGCCGTGCTCGCGCCACCACGGAGCCAGCGCCCCGGCGAGCCGCAGCCCGGCCCGGACACTGCCACCGACGGCGGACCAGCGCAGGGCGGCCTGCCACTCCTGCACGTACGGCGCCAGCTCGGTGAGGGAGACGGTCCGTGGCTGCCCGTCGGTGTCGACGGCGACACCGTCGAGGGTGTGCAACGACCAGTCGACGTGCCGGTCCCGGGCGGCCTGCTCCTCCCCCGCGGCGGCGAGCCGGCGGGTCGCGTACGCCCGGACCTGCTCGGACATCTGGTAGC
>NZ_JBEZGQ010000323.1:0-8141 GCF_040650095.1 Actinoplanes sp. NPDC048791
GCGACCACTGCGGCCGTCGTGCCCACCGCGGCCTCGCGGCGGCCCAGCCGGCGGGAGCGGGCCAGCGAGCGCTCGTACAGGTCGGCGGGCGCGACGACGTCGGCCAGCTCGCGCAGCTCGTCGCGCAACGGATCGGGCCCGGTCATCGGCCGGCCTCGTGCACGTCGGCCAGGACCCGCAGATCGGGCACCAGCGTGCGGAGCTTGTCCAGCGCGCGGCCGCACTGGGTCTTGACCGTGCTGACCGAGACGCCGAGCATCTGCGCCGCCTCGACCTCGGTGTGGTCCTCGAAGTAGCGCAGCACGATCACCGCGCGCTGTTTCGGGCTCAACGAGAGCAGCGCCCGTTGCAGGGTGACCCGGCGGACGGCGGCCTCGGCGGGGTCGTCGGTGCTGCCGCCGTGGCGTTCCAGGTCGTCGCCGGGCAGGGACTCGGCGACCTTCGGCCGCCGCCAGAGGGAGACCTGGGCGTGATACATGACCTTGCGGGCGTACGCCTCGGCGTTGCTCGGCTTCTCCAGCCGGGACCAGGCACGGTGGGTGCGGGCCAGCGCCTCCTGCACGAGGTCCTCGGCGAGGTGCTGGTCGCCGGTCAACAGGAAGGCCGAGCGCAGCAGGGCATGGGACCGCTCACGAACGAAATCCGCATAGGCACAGTCGCGAGCGTCGTCCATCCCCAGCTGTCCGATCGGCGTCCGGAAGGAGTCGTGAGCGTACAGCGGGCGGTCAATCGCCGCGTCAGTGCTCACTTCTCGTCTCCGAACCCGGTTTCTCCGCGCTGTGCCTCGATGGCCGCGCCAGCCGATGCCCCCCGTTACCACCAGCACCGGCTCACGCGCGTACGTGAGGAAGACGCGCGGATGTGGATCTACGGGTGACAGTACGTTCGGCTAATTTCGTCCTGGTCCGAACGGTCAGCGAGTTCCGGTGGTATCGCCTTCTCAGCAAGCATTCAGCCGGACTTGTTAGCTTCTGCCCGACCTGTCAGTCGGTGATAAGGGGTGTTCGTGGGCTTCAAGAAGATGCTGGGTGCCTTCGGTGTGGGCGGGCCGAGTGTCGACACCGTGCTGGCCGAGCCGTCCGGGCGTCCCGGCGGCACGCTCACCGGAACGGTCAACCTGGTCGGTGGCAGCCATGACGTCGAGATCGAACACATCACCCTCGGACTGGTCACCCGGGTCGAGGTCGAGGGCGGCCAGGGCGAGTACGGCGCCACCGGCGAGTTCCACCGCCTCGGGGTGAGCGGGCCGCTGCGCCTGGCCGAGAAGCAGGAACTGTCGCTGCCGTTCCAGCTCGTGCTGCCGTGGGAGACGCCGATCACCGCCGTCTACGGCCAGCACCTGCGCGGGATGACGATGGGCGTACGCACCGAGGTGGCCATCGCCCGGGCCGTCGACAAGGGCGACCTGGACCCGATCGCCGTGCACCCGCTGCCGCTGCAGGAACGCATTCTGGACGCGTTCGCCCGGCTCGGCTTCCAGTTCAAGCACGCCGACCTGGAGTACGGCCGGATCGCCGGCGTGCAGCAGAGCCTGCCGTTCTACCAGGAGATCGAGTATTACCCGCCGGCCCAGTACGCGCACGGCATCAACGAGGTCGAGCTCACCTTCGTGACCAACCCGCACACCGTCGAGGTGGTGCTGGAGTTCGACAAGCGCGGCGGCATGTTCAGCGGCGGGCACGACGCGTACGGCCGCTACACCGTCCCGCACTCCGACGCGGACACCGCCGACTGGGTGCAGGTCGTCGACGGCTGGGTCCGCGAGGCCGTCACTCAGCACCAGAGCTACGGCGTTCCCGCGTACGGCGGCGGCCACGGTCACGGCGGTCACGGACGCGGTCACGGCTCCGGGATGGGCGGCATGGTGGCCGGCGTCGCGGGTGGCATGGCCGCGGGCTACCTGGCCGGCGAGGTCATCGAAGAGGTCTTCGAGGACGACGGCGGCGGCGAGGAGTAGTCCTACCGGCGACCCTCGCGGGCGCGGGCCTCGGTGGCCGCGACCGCGTCCGTGAGGGTCCGTGCGGTGTCGATCAGCGGCACGTGGCTGAACGCCTGCGGAAAGTTGCCGACCAGCCGGCCGGCCTCGGTGTCGTACTCCTCGGAGAGCAGCCCGACGTCGTTGCGCAGGGCCAGCAACCGCTCGAAGACCTCGCGTGCCTCGTCGTGCCGGCCCATCAGCGCGTAGTTGTCGGCGAGCCAGAACGTGCAGGCCAGGAACGCGCCCTCGCCCGGCGGCAGACCGTCCACATCGGTGTCCGGGTGCTGGGTGTACCGCTGCACGAAACCGTCCTTGAGCAGGTGCTCCTCGATCGCCGCGACCGTGCCGGTGACCCGCTCGTCGTCCGGCGGCAGGAAACCGACCAGCGGCACCATGAGCAGGGCGGCGTCCAACTCCTCGGAGCCGTAGAACTGGGTGAACGTGCGGCGCTCGTGGTCGTAGCCCTGCTCCAGGATGTCAGCGCGGATGGCGTCGCGCAGCTCGGTCCACTCTTGCACCGGGCCGTCCAGGTCGAACTCCTCGACCGCCTTCACCGCGCGGTCGGCGGCCACCCAGGCCATCAGCTTGGAGTGCACGAACTGCTTGGGGCCGCCGCGCACCTCCCAGATGCCCTCGTCCGGCTCGGTCCAGTGCTGCCGTACGAAATCCATCAGCTTGACCTGGAGTCCCCAGGCCGGGTCGTCGGCCTTGAGCCCGGCCCGCCGGCCCTGGTGCAGCGCGTCCATGACCTCGCCGTACACGTCGAGCTGGAACTGCTCGGCGGCCGCGTTGCCGATCCGCACCGGGTTGCCGTCGTAGCCGGTCAGCCAGTCCGCGCGGTACTCGTCGAGGCGGCGCTCGCCGGCCACGCCGTACATGATCTGGAGCTCGGCCGGATCGCCCGCGATCGCCCGCAGCAGCCATTTGCGCCAGGCCTTGGCCTCGCTCTGGAAGCCGGAGTAGAGCAGCGACTGCAGGGTGATGGTCGCGTCGCGCAGCCAGCAGAAGCGGTAGTCCCAGTTGCGGACGCCGCCGAGCTTCTCGGGCAGCGAGGTGGTCGCGGCAGCGACGATGCCGCCGGTCGGCGCGTAGGTCAGTGCCTTGAGGGTGAGCAGGGAGCGGACCACCGCGTCGCGCCACTCGCCCTCGTAGGTGCAGGCGGAGACCCAGCCGCGCCAGTAACCCTCGGTGGCGCCGAGCTCCTCGACCGGGTCGACCGGGTCGGGCGGCGACAGGTGCGAGGGCCGCCAGGTCAGCACGAACGGGGTACGGTCACCGGCCGCCACGGTGAAGTCGGCGCGGGTGGCCAGGTTCTCACCGTGGGTCTCGACCGGCGTCCGCAGCCAGACCGCGTCCGGCCCGGCCACCGCGACCAGGTCACCCTGCTCCCGGTAGACCCAGGGCACCACGTGCCCGTAGTCGAAGCGCAGCCGCAACTGCATGGTCATCGGCACCCGCCCGCGGACCCCCTCGACGATGCGGATGACGTCCGGCGCCTCGCCGCGCGGCGGCATGAAGTCGACGAGCCGGACCACCCCCTCGTCGGTCTCGAACTCGGTCTCCAGCACCAGCGTCTCGCTGCGGTAGCGGCGCCGCACCGAGCGGATCTCGCCGGCCGGGGCGATCGTCCAGTGCCCGTTCTCCTCGCTGCCCAGCAGCGCGGCGAAGATGGCCCCGGAGTCGAACCGGGGCACGCACAGCCAGTCGATCGAGCCGTTGCGGCCGACCAGCGCGGCGGTCTGGGTGTCGGCGATGATCGCGTAGTCCTCGATCGGCAGGGCCATCTCCTGCCCATACCCGAAGTGACGGCGTCTCTACCCAGCGGGACGGTCGGTTGGTCGGGCGATCACGCGGTCGGCGGTGAGCAGGTGGATGACCTGGTCGACGTAGCGGTGCCGGTCCGCCTCGGCGGTGGGCAGCGACCCGATGACGGCCTCGGTGTGATCACGCTCCCACCGCAGCACGGCCGCCTCGATCAACGCGTCCCGGTTGGCGAAGTGCCAGTAGAAGCTGCCTTTGGTGGCGCCGAGCCGGGCCGCGAGGGGCTCGACCGCGACCGCCGCGAGGCCACCGCCGGCCATCGCCTCCAGGGCCGCCGAGGTCCAGTCGTCGGCCGTCAGCCGGGGTTGGACCGGATCGGCGCTGCCGACGACCCGCTCTGGCCCGTACCGGCCTGGGTCCCGGCGCGGTTCGACCGGCCGCTCGCCGTCGGCGCCGACGGTGGGCACGGTCCCATTCGCTACCGTGTCACCGGCTATGAGCCGGGCCGGCGGGTCGAGCTCACCTTCCACCCGCGGACCGGCCTGATCGGCGCCCACACCCTGGAGGTGGAGGAGCGCGGCCCGCACGCCTGCGTGCTGCGGCACCGACTGAGCGCCCGGCCGGTCGGCCGCATGCGCCTGCTCTGGCCGGCTCTGGTCCGGGTCTGCCACGACACCGTCATCGAGCACCTGCTCGACAACGCGGAACGCGCTGTGACCGGCACGGTCGTCCACCCGGTGCGCTACCCGTGGCGGGCCCGGCTCGCCGTCGGCATGGAGAGCACCCGGGTCCGCGGCGTGCCGGTTCCGGCCGCCGCGACCCTGCTGCACGGCTCGGTCGACCGTCCCGATCTGGCCGACGCCTTCGCGCTGCGGGTGCCACCCGGTACCAGCACCGACCCGCAGGACTGGGCGGACGCGGTCTTCCGCAACCCGCCCCGGATCGTGGTCGCGCTGCTGCACCTGCGCAACCGGCTGGTCGCTCCGCTCGGCATCGAGCAGGGCGACGCCTCGGCCTTCGACACCATCACCAGCAACGAGCGCGAGGTCCTGCTCGGCACCGACGCCGGCCACCTGAACTTCCGGGCGGGAGTCCTGGTCGAGCCGGACAACGACGGCACGACGATCACCGTGGCCACCCTGGCCGCGACCCGTTCCCGCGCCGGCCGGGCCTACCTCGCCGTCGTACGGCTGGTGCACCCGCTGGTGGTCAGGGCGATGCTGCGCCACGCCGGCCGCACCACCGTCGCCCCGTGGCGGTCGGCAGCTGTCGCCTAGCGTGGACCCGGTACCGGTCCCCACGGAAGGACTCGTCATGGCTCGACCCAGGATCGTCATCGTGGGAGCCGGCTTCGCCGGTTTCCAGGCCGCCCGCACGCTGTCCAAGCTCTCCCGCGGCGCCGCTGAGATCGTCATCGTCAATCCCACCGACTACTTCCTCTACCTGCCGCTGCTGCCCGAGGTGGCCGCCGGGATCCTGGAGCCGCGGCGGGTCTCCGTCTCGCTGGCCGCCACCCTGCCCGGGGTCAAGGTCGTCCTCGGCGAGGTGGACGGCTTCGACTTCGACGCCCGCACGGTCTCCTACACCGACCCCGAGGGCGGCAAGGGCAGTCTCGGCTACCACCGGCTGGTCATCGCCGCCGGCAGCGTGAACAAGCTGCTCCCGGTGCCGGGCGTCACCGAATACGCGCACGGTTTCCGCGGCATCCCGGAGGCGCTGTACCTGCGTGACCACATCACCCGGCAGATCGAGATGGCCGACACCACCACCGACGAGGACGAGCGGGCCGCCCGGTCCACCTTCGTCGTGGTCGGCGCCGGTTACACCGGTACGGAGGTGGCGGCCCAGGGTGTGCTGTTCACCGAGGCGCTGACCAGGCACCGCGACAACCTCAGGGGCCGGCCGCGCTGGCTGTTGATCGACACGGCCGAGCGGGTGCTGCCCAGCCTCGACACCCGCCTGGCCACCGCCGCCGACCGGGTGCTGCGCGAGCGTGGCGTCGAGGTGCTGCTCAAGAGCTCGGTCCAGCAGGCGACCGAGCACGGCGTACGGCTCAGCGACGGCTCGTTCGTCCCGACCCGCTCGCTGATCTGGTGTGTCGGCGTACGCCCGGACCCGCTGGTCGCCGACATCGGCCTGCCGACCGCGCACGGCCGGTTGGTGGTCGACGAGTTCCTCAACGTGCCGGGGCATCCGGAGGTCTACGCCTGCGGGGACGCCGCGGCGGTGCCCGACCTGACCCGGCCGGGGGAGATCACCGGGATGACCGCCCAGCACGCCACCCGGCAGGGCACCATGGTCGCGAAGAACATCGCCGCCTCGTACGGGCGGGGCCGGCGGCGCGCGTACAAGCACCACGACCTCGGCTTCGTGGTGGACCTCGGCGGGCTGGACTCGGCGGCCAACCCGCTCGGCGTGCCGCTGTCCGGTTTCCCGGCCAAGGTCGTCACCCGGGGCTACCACCTGCTGTCGATGCCGGGGAACAGGGTGCGGGTGGCCGCGGACTGGCTGCTGGACGCGGTTCTGCCCAAGCAGGGTGTCCAGCTCGGACTCGTGGCGGCCGGGGCGGTGCCGCTGGACAGCGCGTTCCCGCAGGCGATGCCGGACACCGGGGTCACCGCGGAGCCGACACCCTCCTGAGCAGGGTGCGAGCCGCGTCTCATTTCCCAGCTCAGCGGCCGGTTACGGGAGTGGATCTCAGTAGTCTTCGGTGCGCGGGCCGGTCCGGGACGGTGTCCTGGCCGGCTCCGCGTATCCGAAAGGAACGACTGATGTCCGCTGCCGCAGAAGCGTCAGAAGTGCGGCCGGAGCACGCTCCCCAGCTGCACCCCCGGCGCTGGGCCGCCCTCGGCGTGATCGCCATCTCCCAGCTCATGGTTGTGCTCGACGCCACCATCGTGAACATCGCCCTGCCCAGCGCCCGGCTCGACCTGGGCATCACCGTGGCCGACCAGCAGTGGGTCATCACGGCGTACACGCTGGCCTTCGGCGGGCTGTTGCTGCTCGGTGGCCGGATCGCCGACTACTGGGGGCGCAAGCGCACGTTCATGGTCGGTGCCGTCGGCTTCGCGGTCGCGTCCGCGATCGGCGGCCTCGCCACCACGGGACCGCTGCTGTTCGGCGCCCGGGCCCTGCAGGGCGCTTTCGGTGCGCTGCTCGCCCCGGCCTCGCTGGCGCTGCTCACCGTGCTGTTCACCGAGGCCCGGGAGCGGGCCAAGGCCTTCGCGGTCTACGGCGCCATCGCCGGCGGTGGCTCGGCGGTCGGCCTGCTGCTCGGCGGCGTGCTGACCGAGTACGCGAGCTGGCGCTGGTGCCTGCTCGTCAACATCCCGATCGCCCTGCTGGCCCTGTTCCTGGCGATCCCGCTGGTGCCGGAGAGCAGGTCCGACGGTGACACCTCGTACGACGTGCCCGGCGCGATCGTCGTCACGCTGGGCCTGACCTCGCTGGTCTACGGCTTCACCCAGGCGGCCAAGCCGGACAAGGGCTGGGACTCGGGCACCACGTGGGCCTTCCTCGGCGCCGGCCTGCTGCTGCTGGTGATCTTCGTGCTGATCGAGCGGTCCAGCCGGAACCCGCTGCTCCCGCTGCGCATCGTGCTCGACCGCAACCGCGGTGGCGCGTACCTGACCTCGATGCTGGTCGGCGCGGGCCTGTTCGGCGCGTTCCTGTTCCTGACACTGTTCCTGCAGAACGTGCTCGGCTACACCCCGCTGGAGGCGGGCTTCGCCTCGCTGCCGACCACGGTCGGCGTGCTGATCTCGGCCACCGTGGCGTCGAACCTGCTGCCCCGGATCGGCCCGAAGATCCTGATGCTGATCGGCCCGGTGCTCGCCGCGGCCGGCATGATCTCGCTGCGCTTCATCGACCTGGACACGTCCTTCTGGGCCCACCTGATGCCGGCGCAGCTGCTGCTCGGCCTGGGCCTGGGCTTCACGTTCGTGCCGCTGTCCAGCCTGGCCCTGGTCGGCGTGCCCGATCACGACGCCGGTGCGGCCAGCGCGGCGCTGAACGCCACCCAGCAGGTCGGCGGCTCGCTCGGCACCGCCCTGCTGAACACGATCGCCACCAGCGCCATCACGGCGTACATCGCGAGTCACCTCACCGCCGGCCAGCCGCCCTCGCAGCGGGTGCAGCTGGAGGCGCAGGTGGACGGTTACGCCGACGCGTTCACCTGGGCGGCCGGGCTGATCCTGCTCGCCGGCATCATCACCGCGGTGTTCATCAAGGTCGGCAAGGAAGACCTGCCGACCGGCGAGGCAGCGGTCCACGTCGGCTGAAGACCGTCCGGCCGGATGCGGCCCAGGACCCGCCCCGGCCGCTCGCCGCCGGGGGGGGGCGCGGGTTGGGGGGGGTAATAGTGGGAAAAGGGACCCTGAGGGGGCGCCCGGCGGTGGGGGGT
>NZ_JBEZGQ010000324.1:0-8107 GCF_040650095.1 Actinoplanes sp. NPDC048791
CCTCGGCCTGACCAGCGCCCGGCGGGTGGCTGAGGCGCAGGCCGGGCCGGTCCTCCGGCTGACCGGCGCCGGGCGGGCGGCGCACGACCGGGTCGCCGAGCGGGTGCGCACGTTCCGGGCCCGCGTCACCGACGGCCTGTCCGAGCAGGAGTACGCCACCCTGGTCACCCTGCTCGAGCGGGTCGCCGGCAACCTCACCCCGGCCTGACCCGCGACCGGGCCGGTCTGGTTGGGTGGAGCCGTGAACGTGGACGGGCTCATCGTTGTGGACAAGCCGGCCGGGATGACCTCCCACGACGTGGTCGCCCGGATCAGGAGGCTGGCCAAGACCCGGCGGGTGGGGCACGGCGGCACCCTCGACCCGATGGCCACCGGCGTGCTGATCATCGGGGTCAACCGGGCCACCCGGCTGCTCACGTACGTCATCGGCGCCGGCAAGAGCTACACCGCCACCATCCGGCTCGGGCAGACCACGATCACCGACGACGCCGAGGGTGATGTCACCGCCACCGTCTCCACCGCCGGGGTCACCGAGGCGGCGATCCGGGCCGGGCTCGCCGCGCAGACCGGTGAGATCGAGCAGGTGCCCAGCGCGGTCAGTGCCATCAAGGTCAACGGGCAGCGGGCGTACAAGCGGGTCCGGGACGGCGAGGAGGTCGAGCTGGCCGCGCGCAAGGTCACCGTCTCCCGGCTCGAGGTGCTGGCCGTACGGCGCCCCGACGAGGGTGACTTCGTCGACGTGGACATCGACGTCACCTGTTCCAGCGGCACCTACATCCGGGCCATCGCGCGGGACCTCGGCCGTACCCTCGAGGTCGGCGGGCATCTGACCGCGCTGCGCCGCACGGCCGTCGGTGATCTCACGCTCGCGTCCGCCGCCACCCTCGCCGAGCTGGAGGAACGCGCGCCCGACGTGATCTCGCTGCCGCTGGCCGAGGCGGCCCGGCGGGCCTTCCCGCAGCGGGAGGCCGACGCCGAGGAGACCCGGGTGCTCAGCCACGGCGGCCCGCTGCAGCCGGTCGGCATCGAGGGCCCGTACGCGGTCTTCAACACCGCCGGCGACGTGCTCGCCATCGTCTCCGAGCGCGACGGCAAGGCGCGCGTCGAGATCGTGCTGGCCCCGGCTTAAGAGCCCTGGCTGTCGCGCCGGGAGAGGTGCTCGGCCACCGTCGCGACGAGATCCGCTGCCGCGTACGGCTTGTCCAGGAAGCCGTCGCAGCCCGCCCGCAGCGCCGCTTCCCGGTCCTGGGGGAGCACGCTCGCGGTCACCGCGACGACGGTGGGCCGGGGGCGGCCCGCGGCGACCGTGCCCGCCGCCAGTTCGCTCGCCAGGGTGAGGCCGCTGCCGTCGGGCAGGTTCATGTCCAGCAGGATCAGGTCGATGTCCTCGGCACCGAGCTGGGTACGCGCACTCGCCAGCGTCGACGCGTCCAGCACCTCGGCGTCGCGGACGGCGGTGATCTGGGCGCGGGCCAGCACCGCCTTGACCAGGGTCCGGTTCAGCTCCTCGTCCTCGACCAGCAGGATCCGGGGGTTCTCGGCCGTCACGGAATCTCCTTCGTGTCCTTCGTGGCGGTGCCGGACCCGGCGCCGGTGTCGGCCTTCGTGCCGGTGCCGGATCCGCCGAGCAGCGGGGCCAGGGCTTCCCAGCCGGCGCCGCCGGCCATCGCGGTCGCCACCACGCCGCCGGCCATCGCCGTGGCCACCAGCGGGGCCGCGTCGCCGGGCTCCCGCAGCTGGCCCGCCGCGGCGGTGAGGCCCAGCACCGGCGTGTGCCGGGTGGCCGGGTCCTGCTCGATGGCGGCCAGCATGCTGAACCCGTCCACCTCCGGCGACTGCATGTCGCAGACGATCAGGTCGAAGTGGCTCTCCCGGCTCAGCGCCAGGCCGTCGCGCCCGTCGGCGCAGGCCACCACGTCGGCGCCGCCCGCGCGCAGGCCGTCCTCGATCGCCTTGCGCACCTCGTCGTCGTGGTCGACGACCAGCACCCGCGGCACCGGCCGGTGCGCGATCTTGCGGGCCAGCGCGCCGAGCAGGGCCGCCTGGTCGACCGGCTTGACGAAGTAGTCGTCGGCGCCCAGGGCCAGTCCGGCCTGCCGTTCGTCGATGATGGTGGCGAAGAAGACCGGGATCTCGGCGAGCCGCGGATCGGCCTTGAGCCGGCGGATGACCTCGAAGCCGTCGATGCCGGGCAGGGCGACATCGAGCACGATCGCGTCGGGCGGGTGGGCCCCGGCCGCGGTCAGGCCCGCCTCGCCGGTGCCGGCCACCTCGACGTGGTAGCCCGCGCTGACGAGCTGGGTGCTGAGCAGCTCCGCGGACTGCGGGTCGTCCTCGATCAGGAGCACCCGGGCGCCGGCGTCCGGGCCCTGGTCGAGCTGCAGGACCGGCGCGGCCGGCAGCCGTACGGTGAACGCACTGCCCTGCCCCGGCGTGGAGATCAGGCTGATCTCGCCGTCGTGCGCCTCGACCAGCCGCTTGGTCAGCGCGAGCCCCAGGCCGGTGCCCGCCCGCTGCCGGTCCGGGTCGCCGACCTGCTGGAACTCCTCGAAGACCCGTTCCAGGTCGTCCTCGTCGATGCCCACCCCGGTGTCCGCGACGGTCACCTCGACGAGGTCGCCGGACTGGCCGACCGTGACGGAGATCGCGCCGTCGTCCGGGGTGAACTTGATCGCGTTGGACAGCAGGTTCTCCACGATCTGCCGGAACCGGACCCGGTCCACCAGCGCGGTGGCCTCCGGCAGCGTCGTGGTGACGGTCAGGTTCTTGGCCGACAGCAGCGGGGCCAGGCCGGTCAGCAGCTCGCTCACCGCGGTGTCGACCCGCAGCGGGGCCAGCCGCAGCTCCAGCCGGCCCGCCTCGACCTTGGCCAGGTCCAGGATGTCGTTGATCAGGCCGAGCAGGTGCCGCCCGCTGGTGTGGATGTGGTCCACCCAGTCGGCGGGCACCCGGCGCCGGTCGCCGTCGGGCTCCTCGAGCCGCATCAGATCGCTGAAGCCGATGATCGCGTTCAGCGGGGTCCGCAGCTCGTGGCTCATGTTGGCCAGGAACGAGCTCTTCGCCTGGCTGGCCCGGGTCAGCGCCTCGACGGAGGTGCTGAGCTCGGCGGCCAGCCGGCGGTGCGCCGCGGTGACCGCCTGGCGTTCGGCCAGCACGCCCGCCTGGCCGCCGAGCGCCGCGAGCAGCCGCAGGTCGTCGTCGCTGAACAGGCTGCGATGACGGTTGAACAGCAGCACCGCCCCCTCGGCGTCCGGCGGCACCGGCATGCTCAGCACGGTCACGAAGTCGTCGCCGAGGTCGTCGCCGAAGTGGGCGACCAGGGTCGCGTCGCTGTCGCGCAGCCGGGCCGGCTGGCCGGCCCGGATCAGCGCGGTGATGTCGGCGAAGCCCAGGCCGTCCGGCGCGGCCGTCCGGGGACCGGCGTACGCGGCCGGAGCGAGCATGCCGTCGGCCCGCGGCATCAGGACGGCCACCGCGTCGGCGCCGGTCTGCGCCCGCATGATGTCGGCGTAGATCTGCCAGACCTGCTCGGCGGACTCGGCGGGCGCCCGCAGCAGCCGCTCGGTGACCGACTGGGCGGCCGTGGCGGAGAAGGACCGGCGCAGCCAGTTCGGCGGCACGAAGGCGATCAGGTAGCCGAACCCGCAGACCAGCGCCAGGACCCGGTTGGCGGTGTCGAACACCGGGCTGGTGCCGGGCACCGCGGCGATGCCGATCAGCACGATCATCAGCCCGAAGGCGGCGGTCGCGCCGGCCGCGATCATCAGCCGGGCCCGGTTCGCGCCGGTCCGGGTCCGGGCCTTGCCGAACAGCAGCGCCGCCGCGATGAGCTCGGCGATCAGGAACGACGTGACCGCGGTCAACAACTCGGCCGGGCGCAGCGGGCGCGGCGCGAACGCCAGCCAGGCGGCGACCACCGCCTGCACGATCAGAACGGTTCGCTGGAGCCGGACGGGCACCGACCGTAGCCGGGCGGCCAGCCGGACGGTGAGGTACGGCTGGGCCAGCAGCGCGGTCAGCGAGACGGCGTTGACCCACAGCGGCAGGGCCTCGCCGTTGATCCGGCGGGCGATGTCGACGCAGAACAGCACCGTGCAGGGCGCGAACACCAGCGTGACGTCGCGCTGCAACGGGTCGCGCCGGTGCAGGTAGCCGACCAGGGCGCGCAGGAAGAGGACGGCGAAGGTGAACTCCGCCGCTAGCAGGACGAGGGGGCTCCAGTCAGCGCGCATATCAGGACTAACTGTAGCGTTTCAGGCAGTCGTGGAGACCGATACGCTTACCCCCGGACACTCCAGGAAGGTAAGTGGAAATGCAGCGGTGGCGCGGGTACGAGGCCGTACCGGGCGGGTTCGGCCGATCGGTGGTGACCATCGGCGTCTTCGACGGCGTGCACCGCGGCCATCAGGCGATCATCGGGCACACCGTGAAGCGCGCCCGGGATCTCGGCCTCCAGTCGGTCGTCGTGACCTTCGACCCGCACCCCGCCGAGGTGGTCCGCCCCGGCTCGCACCCGGCCGTGCTCACCGAGCCGGTGCGCAAGGCCGAGCTGATCGAGCAGCTCGGTGTCGACGCCCTCTGCGTGGTGCCCTTCACCCCGGCGTTCTCCCAGCTCAGCGCCGAGGCCTTCGTGCACGACGTGCTGGTCGACGCGCTGCACGCCGCGGTCGTGGTGGAGGGGGACAACTTCCGTTTCGGCCACAAGGCGGCCGGGGATCTGGCCATGCTCACCCGGCTCGGGCGCACCTTCGGCTTCACGGTCGAGGAGGCGCCGCTGGTCGCGGAGCAGGATCTGGTCTTCTCGTCCACGTACATCCGCAGTTGTGTCGACGCCGGGGACGTCTCGGCCGCCGCCGCCGCGCTCGGCCGCCCGCACCGCCTGGCCGGCGTGGTCGTCCGCGGTGACCAGCGCGGACGGGAGCTCGGCTTCCCGACCGCCAACCTGATGTGTCACCGCTATGCGGCCATCCCGGCCGACGGGGTCTACGCCGCCTGGCTCATCCGCGGCGGCAAGCACGGCGGCCCGCAGCCGGCCTCGGTCTCGGTCGGCACCAACCCCACCTTCTCCGGCCGCGAGCGCCGGGTCGAGGCCTACGTGCTGGACTTCGCCGGCGACCTGTACGGCGAGCGGGTCAGCCTCGACTTCGTCGCCCACCTGCGCGAACAGCGGGTCTACACCGGCATCGAGCCGCTCGTCGCGCAGATCCGTGAGGACGTCGAGGAGACCCGGCGGCTGCTCGCCCGGCCGCAGATCTGAGCGGCTGATAAGCTTTCCGTGACGTCGGCTATTCCGACGACCGGACTCGCCTGCCTGCCCGACGCCGCGGGCCGCGAGCCCGCCCCAGCAGGGGCGGGACACCGTATGAAATCGGCAACACAGAATCACGGAGAACATGGCGCTCGACCAAGAGACCAAGACCAAGATCATGACCGAGTACGCGACCCTCGAGGGCGACACCGGGTCGCCCGAGGTGCAGGTCGCGATGCTCACCAAGCGGATCGCCGACCTGACCGAGCACCTCAAGGTGCACAAGCACGACCACCACAGCCGTCGTGGTCTGCTGCTGCTGGTCGGCCGTCGCCGCCGCCTGCTGAACTACGTCCAGAAGAAGGACATCGCGCGCTACCGGACGCTGATCGAGCGTCTCGGCCTGCGCCGCTGATTCGACGGGGGGAGTGGCCGCCTGGCCGCTTCCCCCGAGCTTTACCCACGGACCCGCGCGGCACCAGGCCACCGGCCCCGGTCCTCGGTAGTGGTTCCCGAGCAAATCAATCTCGGGTACTTCGATCGAAGACCGGCCAGCCTCTTCCGCGCTGTGTGAACCGCCGGGTCCTCGACGAAGGAGTACCGCACCACATGACAGAGCAGAAAGCTCTCGGCACCGAGACTCGCACCGCCGTCATCGACAACGGGTCGTTCGGCACCCGCGAGATCACTTTCTCCACCGGCCGGCTGGCCCGCCAGGCCGCCGGTTCGGTCATCGTCCAGCTGGGCGAGACCACCGTGCTCTCCGCGACCACGGCCGGCAAGCAGCCGAAGGAGCACTTCGACTTCTTCCCGCTGACGGTCGACGTCGAGGAGCGCATGTACGCCGTGGGCCGCATCCCCGGCTCGTTCTTCCGGCGTGAGGGCCGTCCCAGCGAGGACGCCATCCTCACCTGCCGCCTGATCGACCGGCCGCTGCGCCCGTCGTTCACCAAGGGCCTGCGCAACGAGGTCCAGGTCGTCGAGACCGTCCTCGCGCTCGACCCGCAGCACCCGTACGACGTCGTCGCCATGAACGGCGCCTCGATGTCGACCAAGCTCTCCGGCCTGCCCTTCAGCGGCCCGGTCGGCTCCACCCGGGTCGCGCACATCGACGGCCAGTGGGTCAACTTCCCCACGCTGGAGGAGCTGGCCCGGGCCACCTTCGACATGATCGTCGCCGGCCGGACGCTGCCGGACGGTGAGGTCGCGATCATGATGGTCGAGGCCGAGGCCACCCCGCAGGCGCTGAGCCTGATCGCCGCGGGCGCGCCGAAGCCGACCGAGGAGGTCGTGGCCAGCGGTCTCGAGGCCGCCAAGCCGGCCATCCGCGAGCTGTGCCGCGCGCAGAACGAGCTGGCCGAGGTCGCCGCCAAGCCGGTGCTGGAATACCCGGTCTTCCTGGACTACCAGGACGACGTGTACACCGCCGTCTCGGACGCCGCCAAGGGCGAGCTCGCCGAGGCGCTGAAGATCGCCGGCAAGGCCGACCGCGAGGAAGCCCTCGACCGGGTCAAGGCCAAGACGGTCGAGCTCGTCGGCCCGCAGTTCGAGGGTCGCGAGAAGGAGATCAGCGCGGCGTTCCGCTCGGTCACCAAGTCCGAGGTGCGCAACCGCGTGCTCCGCGAGCAGGTCCGCATGGACGGCCGCGGCCCGCGTGACATCCGTCCGCTGACCGCCGAGGTCGGCGTGCTGCCGCGCGTGCACGGTTCGGCGCTCTTCGAGCGGGGCGAGACCCAGATCCTGGGTGTCACCACGCTGAACATGCTGCGGCTGGAGCAGTCCCTGGACACGCTGTCCCCGGACAAGTCCAAGCGCTACATGCACAACTACAACTTCCCGCCGTACTCGACCGGTGAGACCGGCCGGGTCGGCTCGCCGAAGCGGCGCGAGATCGGCCACGGCGCGCTGGCCGAGCGGGCCCTGGTGCCGGTGCTGCCGACGCGCGAGGAGTTCCCGTACGCGATCCGCCAGGTCTCCGAGGCCCTGGGCTCGAACGGCTCCACCTCGATGGGTTCGGTCTGCGCCTCGACGCTGGCCCTGCTCAGCGCCGGTGTGCCGCTGAAGGCGCCGGTCGCCGGCATCGCCATGGGCCTCATCTCCGACGAGGTCGACGGCAAGACGGAGTACGTCACGCTGACCGACATCCTGGGCGCCGAGGACGCGTTCGGCGACATGGACTTCAAGGTCGCCGGCACCCCGGAGTTCGTCACCGCGCTGCAGCTCGACACCAAGCTCGACGGCATCCCGTCGGACGTGCTGGCCGCCGCTCTGCAGCAGGCCCACGACGCCCGCACCACGATCCTCGGCGTCATGGACCAGGCCATCAACAGCCCGGCCGAGATGAGCGAGTACGCCCCGCGGGTCACCAGCGTCAAGATCCCGGTCGACAAGATCGGCATGGTCATCGGCCCGAAGGGCCAGACGATCAACGCGATCCAGGACGAGACCGGCGCGGACATCTCGATCGAGGACGACGGCACGATCTACGTCGGCGCGACCAACGGCCCGGCGGCCGAGGCCGCGGTGGAGCGGATCAACGCCATCGCCAACCCGACGATGCCCAAGGCGGGGGACAAGTTCCTCGGCACGGTGGTCAAGACGGCCGCGTTCGGCGCGTTCATCTCGCTGCTGCCCGGCCGCGACGGCCTGCTGCACATCTCCAAGGTGGGCGACGGCAAGCGGGTCGACAAGGTCGAGGACTTCCTCAACGTCGGCGACAAGGTCGAGGTCTCGATCGCGGACATCGACAACCGCGGCAAGATCTACCTGGACAAGGTCCGCCCCGAGGGTGCCGAGGCGCCCGCGGACGCGCCCGCCGCCGCCGGTGGCGAGGGCTCCGAGGGTGGCGGCCGCCCGCCG
>NZ_JBEZGQ010000325.1:0-8101 GCF_040650095.1 Actinoplanes sp. NPDC048791
GCCGGCCGCCGCCTTGCCGCCGGCCGTCAGGCCGCGGGTCTGCCGGGGGTCAGAGACCGCTGAGGCGTTGTCCCGCGCGGACGACCGCCATCGCGTGGCGTTCGCCGGGGCGGCGGCCGAGTCGTTCGATCGGACCGCTTATCGAGATGGACGCGATGACCCGGCCCGTCCGGTCCCGGATCGGCGCGGAGACGCTGGCCACCCCGGGCTCGCGTTCCGCGACGCTCTGCGCCCAGCCGCGCCGACGCACCTCGGCCAGCGTGCGGCCGGTGAACTTGCATCGCGGCAGCAGCGGCATGACCGCCTCCGGCGGCTCCCAGGCGAGCAGGATCTGGGCCGCGGATCCGGCCACCATCGGCAGCACCGACCCGACCGGCACCGTGTCGCGCAACCCGCTCGCGCGTTCGGCGGCGGCGACGCAGATCCGCTCGTCCGCCCGGCGCAAGTAGAGTTGGGCGCTCTCCCCGGTCGCGTCGCGCAACGCCGACAGCAGCGGCTCGGCCGCTGTCAGCAGCACGTCCGGGGCCGCGTTGGCCAGCTCGCCCAGGCGCGGCCCGGGCCGCCACCGGCCCTGGGTGTCCCGGACCAGCATCCGGTGGATCTCCAGGGCCTGGGCCAGCCGGTGCGCGGTCGCCCGGGGCAGCTTGGTCCGGTCGACTAGTTCGGCCAGGCTGGCGCCGTCGACACAGGCGGCGAGGATGACCACCGCCTTGTCGAGAACGCCGACACCGCTCATACTGTGTCCCACAAGCCGAAACATACCTCCCAGAATTTAGGATGTCCAGATGGTGGGAGTCACTCCCGAACAGGGGAAACCCAGGACCCTGGCCGAAAAGGTCTGGGACGACCATGTGGTGCGGTCCGCCGACGGTGAGCCTGATCTGCTCTACATCGACCTGCACCTGCTGCACGAGGTGACCAGCCCGCAGGCCTTCGACGGCCTGCGCCTGGCCGGGCGCAAGGTCCGCCGCACCGATCTCACGCTGGCGACCGAGGACCACAACACCCCGACGGGCTATGCCGATCCGGCCTTCAACACCCGCCGCGGCGACCTGATGACCATCCTCGACACCGTCTCGCGCACCCAGATCGAGACGCTGCGCAAGAACTGCGCCGAGTTCGGCGTGCAGATCCGCTCGCTCGGCGACCAGGACCAGGGCATCGTGCACGTGATCGGTCCGCAGCTGGGGCTCACCCAGCCGGGCACCACGATCGTCTGCGGTGACTCGCACACCGCGACCCACGGCGCGTTCGGCGCGCTGGCCTTCGGTATCGGCACCAGCGAGGTCGAGCACGTGCTGGCCACCCAGACGCTGCCGCAGGCCAAGCCCAAGACGATGGCGGTCGTGGTCAGCGGCGAGCTGCGCCCGGGCGTCTCGGCCAAGGACCTGATCCTCGCGCTGATCACGCAGACCGGCACCGGCGGCGGCAACGGCCACATCGTGGAGTACCGCGGCGAGGCCATCCGCAAGCTCTCCATGGAGGGCCGGATGACCATCTGCAACATGAGTATCGAGTGGGGCGCCAAGGCCGGCATGATCGCGCCGGACGAGACCACGTTCGCGTACCTGAAGGGGCGCGAGCACGCGCCGCAGGGCGCCGAGTGGGACGCCGCGGTCGAGTACTGGAAGACCCTGCCCAGCGACGAGGGCGCCGAGTACGACACCGAGATCCACATCGACGCCTCCACGGTCAGCCCGTTCGTCACCTGGGGCACCAACCCGGGCCAGGGTGCTGCGCTCGACGGCGTCGTGCCGGATCCCGAGGAGTTCGTCGAGGAGTCCGACCGCAACGCCGCCCGCCGCGCCCTGGAATACATGGACCTGGCCGCCGGCACCCCGCTCAAGGACGTCGCGGTGGACGTGGTCTTCGTGGGTTCCTGCACCAACGGGCGCCTGGAGGACCTGCGGGCCGCCGCCGACGTGCTGCGCGGGCACCGGGTGGCCGACGGCGTACGGATGATGATCGTGCCCGGTTCCTTCCAGGTGCGCGCCGCCGCCGAGGCCGAGGGGCTGGACAAGGTCTTCACCGACGCGGGCGCCGAGTGGCGTTTCGCCGGGTGCTCGATGTGCCTGGGCATGAACCCGGACACCCTGAGCCCGGGTGAGCGCGCCGCCTCCACGTCCAACCGCAACTTCGAGGGCCGGCAGGGCCGCGGTGGGCGTACCCACCTGGTCTCGCCGCAGGTCGCCGCCGCCACCGCCGTGGTCGGCAAGCTGGCCGCCCCGGCCGACCTCTGAGGGGGAGCAGCAACCATGGACAAGTTCACCACCCACGCCGGCACCGTGATGCCGCTGCGCCGCTCCGATGTGGACACCGACCAGATCATCCCGGCCGTCTACCTCAAGCGGGTCACCCGGACCGGCTTCGAGGACGGGCTGTTCAGCGCCTGGCGCGACGACCCGGCCTTCGTGCTCAACAACCCCGCGCACGCGGGCGCGACGATCCTGGTGGCCGGGCCCAACTTCGGCACCGGCTCCTCCCGCCAGCACGCCGTCTGGGCCCTGCGCGACTTCGGCTTCAAGGTCGTCATCGCGGCCCGCTTCGGCGACATCTTCCGCGGCAACGCCCTCAAGGAGGGTCTGCTGCCGGTCCAGCTCGACCAGAAAGCCGTCGAGGCGCTCTGGGACATGGCCGACAGTGAACCGGACAAGCGGATCACCGTGGACCTCGGCGAGCGCCAGGTGCGCGTGGACGACGCCGTCTGGACCTTCCCGATCGACGATTTCAGCCGGTGGCGGCTCATGGAGGGCCTCGACGACATCGGACTGACGCTGCGCCACGAGCAGATGATTACCTCGTACGAGAAGGATCGCCCCGGCTTCAAGCCGGTGGTCGTCTGAGGTCGTTTTCCTTGCTCTTGCAGGCTTTTTTGCCCCCGCCGGGTTCCCGGCGGGGGCAAAATCGTTGCGACACAACGGTTTTTTTTCATGCAGATGTTTGTGTCTGCTGGTCAGAGGGCATACGGTGCGCGCAGAATGGCTCGCATTGGGCCAGTTCTCACGTTCGGGAGGAAACCAGTGAACAAGGCAGAGCTCGTCGAGGCGCTCGCCGCCCGACTGGGGGACCGGAAGACGGCGACAGCGGCGCTGGATGCGGTCATCAGCGAGGTGCAGAACGCCGTTACCAAGGGCGATCGCGTTGCCATTACCGGTTTCGGAGTCTTCGAGAAGCGGGCGCGCAATGCCCGTACCGCGCGCAATCCGCGCACCGGTGAACCGGTGAAGGTGAAGAAGACGTCCGTCCCCGCTTTCAAGCCCGGAACCGGATTCCGGGAGATGGTCGCGAGCGGCAAGGTGGCCAAGGCGACCACCGCGAAGAAGACCACGGCGGCAGTGAAGTCCACCGCCACCAAGGCCACTCCGGCCAAGTCGACCGCCACGAAGACGGCGGCGGCAACCAAGACGGCGGCCGCCAAGAAGACGACCGCCACCAAGGCCACCCCGGCCAAGACCGCCACCAAGGCGGCCACGGCCACGAAGGCCACCGCCACCAAGGCGACGGCTGCGAAGTCGACCGCCAGCAAGGCGACGGCCACCAAGGCAACGGCGACCAAGTCGGCCGCCGCCAAGAGCACCCCGGCCAAGACCACGCCGGCCAAGTCGGCGGCGACCAAGTCGGCGACCACGGCCAAGGCCACGCCGGCCCGCAAGACGGCCGCCACCAAGTCGGCGACCGCCACCAAGTCGGCTCCGGCCAAGTCGGCCACCAAGTCGACCGCCACCAAGGCGGCGACGGCCACGAAGTCGGCCACCACCGCCAAGGCGGCACCGGCCAAGAAGGCGGCGACCAAGACGGCGCCGACCAAGGCCGCGGCCACCAAGTCGACGGCGGCCAAGAAGACGACCGCCGCCAAGAAGACGACGGCAGCCGTCCAGGCCACCCCGGCCAGCAAGGCCACGACCGCGCGTACCAGCTCGGCTCGTAAGACCCGCTGATCCAACGGGCCGTTCCGGCCCGCTCAGCGGCACGCTGAGGTACGAAGGGCGGCCACCCGTACGGTGGACGCCCTTCGCGTGTTCCGGCGCCACAGCGGCCCCGCGGCCTACGGTCCGCTCCATGGAGCGCAGACTCGTCAGCCCCCGTGGTCTCGTGAGCAGGTCACTGATCGCCGCGACCGTCTTCGCCGGCGCTGTCGTTCCCGGCTGGACCCTCGGCGACCTGGCCGAGCACTGGACCGGCTGGGGGCTGCTGGACTGGCTCATCACCTGTGGCTGGTGCGGCCTGGCCGTCCTCGTGCTCGGCCCGTACGGCTCCTACCGCCGCCGCGACGTGCTGCTCGGGATACTGCCGCTCTACGGCTGGTACGTGGCCAGCGTGCTGTCCTGGCGGGTCGCATTGCTGCCGCTGCGCGACTGGGAGCCCCGCGCCGACGAGCTGTGGCGGGCCCGCTGGCTCACCGGCGATCAGGTCGGCTACTGGCGTACGGACCCGCTGCCGGAGGACATCGAGCGCCGCGCGCGCGTCACCGGGCGGCCTAGATCCGGCTCAGTGCCAGGAGCCGTTCGCCGGACCAGGTGAGGATCCAGCCGGTGCCCTTCGGCGTCTTGTAGGGCTCGCGATCCTCGGCGCCGTCCAGCAACGCCAGGATCGACGGGATCACCTTGCCCTGGCTGCACACGGCCACCCGGGGGCCGTCGCGCAGCTCGGTCAGCCGGGCCGCGGCCACCTTGGCCCGGGCCGGCACGTCCTGCACGTCGGCGGGCTCGGCGAACGCCGCGTCCACCACGATCGGCAGGCCGAGTCGTTCGGCCAGCGGCTCGAGGGTCTGCTTGCAGCGCAACGGAGTGGCCGCGAAGAGCCGGCGCGGGGCGACGAGCGACACCACCAGACCCAGCGTCCGCGCCTCACCCCGGCCCTGCTCGTCGATCGGCCGCAGCGCGTCGTTGCCGTCGAACTCGCTGCGCTTGCCGGCGTGCGCGTGCCGGACCAGCGCCGTCACGGCGGTGACCGGTGGCAGCGCGGCGACGTGCTCGACCAGCCGGCGGTCGTCCGGATAGGTCAGCTTCGCGAGCGCGTCGGCCGGCGACAGCCACACCACGGTGTCCACCTCGGTGGGGTCCATCGGGTCGTCGGCGGGGCCCTCCGCGGCGCGCATCAGCCAGAACTCGACCGTCTTGGGCCCGCCGTCGGGCAGCGTGTAGCTCACCTCGGGCAACCGCAGCTGCGGCTCCCCGTGCACGCCGGTCTCCTCCTGCACCTCGCGCACCGCCGCCGCCAGCGGGTGCTCGTCGCCGTCGAGCTTGCCCTTGGGCAGGCTCCAGTCGGCGCGGTACGGCCGGTGCACGACACAGATCTCGATGCCGTCCCCGGCCGGTCGCCAGAGGACGCCGCCGGCGGCCCGGACCGGTTCGGTCGTCAATTCAGCCCGCCTTGCCGATGACCCGGCGCAACAACGCCTCCTGCAGGTGGATGTGGTTTTCCGACGGCGAGAACGTACGGCGGTGCCAGGTGCCGTCACCGGCCAGGTCCCAGCCCTCGCTCTTGTCGCTCATGGACAACTCCAGCACATTGCGCAGATCCTCCTGCGCGGAGGGCAGGGTCACCCGGACCAGCGCCTCGACCCGGCGGTCCAGGTTGCGGTGCATGAGGTCGGCCGAGCCGATCCAGTACTCCGCGTCGTCGCCCACGCCGAACCGGAAGACCCGGGAGTGCTCCAGGAACCGGCCGACGATCGAGCGGACCCGGATGTTGTCCGACAGCCCCGGCACGCCCGGGCGCAGCGCGCACATGCCCCGGATGACCAGGTCGATGCGGACGCCGGCCTGCGAGGCGCGGTAGAGCGCGTCGCAGGTCTCCTCGTCGACCAGCGAGTTCACCTTGAACTGGACCAGGGCGTCGCCGCCCGCGCGGGCGATCTCGGCCTGCTCCTCGATCCGCTCGATCAGGCCGGCCCGGACCCCGTGCGGGGCCACCAGCAGCCGCCGGAACGCGGTCTGCCGGCTGTAGCCGGTGAGCACGTTGAACAGGTCCGTGACGTCCGCGCCGATCTCCGGGTCGGCGGTGAGCATGCCGAAGTCCTCGTAGAGCCGGGCCGTCTTCGGGTGGTAGTTGCCGGTGCCGATGTGGCAGTAGCGGCGGATCTGGTTGCCCTCCTGGCGTACCACCAGGGAGGTCTTGCAGTGCGTCTTGAGACCGACCAGGCCGTAGACCACGTGGCAGCCGGCCCGCTCCAGGGTGCGCGCCCAGGCGATGTTGGCCACCTCGTCGAAGCGGGCCTTCACCTCCACCAGCACCACCACCTGCTTGCCGGCGGCCGCGGCGTCGACCAGGGCGTCCACTATCGGCGAGTCACCGCTGGTGCGGTACAGCGTCTGCTTGATGGCCAGCACGTTGGGATCGGCGGCGGCCTGCTCGATGAAGCGCTGCACGCTGGTCGAGAACGAGTGGTACGGGTGGTGCACCAGGATGTCGCACTCGCGCAGCCGGTTGAAGACGCTGCGCGGCACCTCGCCGTCGGCCAGCTGCGGGTGGGTCGACGGGACGAACGGCCGGTCCTTGAGGTCGTCGCGGTCGCACTCGCCGAAGACCTGCCACAGCCCCGACAGGTCGAGCAGGCCGGGCACCCGCAGCACGTCCTGGCTGTCCATCTCCATCTCGCGGGTGAGCAGGTCGAGCACGTGGTCGCTGATCGAGGCGGCCACCTCCAGGCGCACCGGCGGGCCGAACCGGCGCTGGGCCAGCTCGCGTTCGAGGGCCTGCAGCAGGTCCTCGTCGCGGTCCTCGTCGACCTCCAGCTCGGCGTTGCGGGTGACCCGGAACAGGTGCCACTCCAGGATCCGCATGCCGGAGAAGAGCTGGTCCAGGTGCGCGGCGATGAGCTCCTCGACGGGCAGGAAGCGTGCCCCGCGGCTGTCGTTCTGCACCGTGACGAAGCGCGGCACGTTGTTGGGCACCTTGATCCGGGCGAACAACTCGTTGCCGCTGCCGGCCGGGTCGCGCAGGGCGACGGCCAGATTGAGCGAACGGCTGGAGATGTACGGGAACGGGTGCGCCGGGTCGACCGCGAGCGGGGTCAGCACCGGGAAGACCTGCTCGCGGAAGTACGTCCGCAGCCGCTCGCGTTCCGGCGCGTCCAGCTCGCTCCAGCTGACCAGCTCGATGCCCTCGGCCGACAGCTTGGGCCGGACCTCCTCGCCGAAGCAGGCGGCGTGCCGGGTGACCAGGTCGGCGGCCCGCTCGGTGATCATTTCGAGCTGGTGGCGCAGCGATGAACGGTCGCCGCCGCGCATCGGCAGCCCGGCCTTGAGCCGGCGCTTGAGCCCGGCCACCCGGACCATGTAGAACTCGTCCAGATTGCCGGCGAAGATGGCCAGGAACTTCGCGCGTTCGAGCAGCGGGGTGCTGGGATCCTCGGCCAGGGCGAGCACCCGGGCGTTGAAGTCGAGCCAGGACAGCTCCCGGTTGAGGAAGCGGTCCTCGGGCAGCTCGGGGAGGCCGGAATCGGTCTCGGTGGGGTCCGGCGCGGTGTCGGCGGTGGTCACAGCGGGCTCCGTCGGCTCGGTGTCGGTCTGCTCGGCGCGGGAGAGGAACCGCCCGTCGGAGCCGCGGCGGCGAGCCGCGGGGGGCACGGTCGTGTCGGGTGTCCGGGGCGGGGTGGTCATGACTCCATCATTGCCCGTCCAGGGTGAACGGGAAATGAACGAAGCTCACCTGATTCCGGGAAGTTCGACCTTGGTGACGGTGCCGTCCGGCCCGGCGGAGATCGTCAGGCGCTGCCCGAGGCGCAGCAGCCGCAACCCCGAGGCCTCGAACGCCGCGGCCGGGAAGGACAGCTCACTGCCGTCGTCCAGCAGCAGCGTGCCGCTGCGGCTCTGAGCGTCGAAGGTCGCAACGGTCCCCTGCATGCCCCAGACGCTACCGGTGCGAGCGCCCGGCCACACCCGAGGTGCCGCACTCGGCGATGAGTCCGAGATCACGCAGCAGCGCGCAGGTGTGCTCACCCGCGCCGAGGGCCAGGACCGTCCGCAGGTCGTCGGCGGTGTCCACGTCCTGCCGCAGTCCGGGCCAGGCCCCGAGCAGCGGCTGAGCCAGGGAGGCGGCGTGCGCCGCGGCCGAACCCACCCCGAAGTGCGGATCGAGCGCGGTGCCGGCCGCCGCG
>NZ_JBEZGQ010000326.1:0-8079 GCF_040650095.1 Actinoplanes sp. NPDC048791
CCGGGATGGCCGGGATGGCCGCGCCGGGATGGCCGGGATGGCCGCGCCGGGATAGCCGGGATCGCGGGGATCGCCGGCACGCCCAGCGACGCGGCATGTTCCCGTTCACCGAGCGTCGTGCGACCGTCCCCGGCCACCGGGGTCGCGGGCGAACGCCTGGCCGGTCCAGGATGGGGTGGTGGACCGGATCGTTCGTGAGGTGCTGTCGGCCGTCGAACGCCACGACCAGGTGGCGTTGAAGGTGTTGCTGCACCCGTACCTGCACTGGGATGAGCCGCGGATCTCGATCCAGGGCCGGGTCAAGGTGCTCGCCCGGCTGGCCGCCTCACCAGCACCCGCCCCGCCGGCGTCGTACGAGCTGCGGGACGGGCAGATCTACCGGTGGAACGGCGGCTGATCCGTCGCCGTGGTCACTGCTCGGTGAGGCGGGCGGCGTGCGCGGTTTCCTCCGGGGCCACCTCGCCCCGGGCCGAGGACGTCAGGGACCAGAAGGACGCCGTACCGTCCGGGCCGGCGAAGGCCCCCGCGGCCAGCGCCGCGTCGATCAGGCCGCGGACCCGCTGCTCGCGGTCCGGCTCCGTCGCGAAGAGGACGTGGACCCGGACCTCGCCGTCGACACGCACGGCGGCGGTGTGGTGCGCGGCCACCGGGCAGGGCGGCTCATGTTCCCAGTGACCGCACAGAGCGGTAGTCACCGCGCCGCCCGGCGCCCGCAGGTCGGCCTCCGGGCCCATCATCAGCACGGCGTCGTGGGCGAATGCGTGGCGTGTCATCCGACGATCTCGACCGGGGTGCCGGCGGGCGGGAAGCCGAAGAGCTGGGCCGCGTTCCCGCCGCGGGCCAGCAGCTCGAAGCACATTTTCATGCCGCCGCCGGTGCCGCTCGGCCAGCCGGAACTGCCCGGCGCGAACGACACCTGCCCGGCCGGTACGGCGAACACGCCGTCGCTGACCACGGCTTCGGCCTCCGCGTCGCCGATGCGTACCCGGACGGTCGTGCCCGTCTCGGCCGGCGCCTCGAACCAGCTGGTCTTGAGGTTGCCGTAGCCGTCGGTGTAGACGACCGTGCGCTGCGGCGCCGGACCGATCGGGACCACGTCGCCGAGCAGGTCGTCGTCGCCGCGGACCAGGCCCGCGACCGCGGCCGGGAACACGTCCCGGGAGCGGAACTGCGAGCCCGCGTCGGCGACCTTGACCGCGTGCAGCGGCACGCCCTCGTCGGCGAGGAACGACAGGCTGGCCCCGGAGTCCACGCCGACGACCAGCACACCGGAGGGCAGCCGCGCCGCGACCAGCCGTTCGCCGGCGTTGTCCTCGCGCGGCTGCTCCTCGTCCTGCCGGGGCGCCACGTTGGCGTAGATCACCCGGTCGGCGGGGCCGGACCCGAACGCCAGCTGGGCCACGCAGAAGCCGGCGCCGACCGTGTCGAACGGCGGCACCGACAGGGCGGCCACCCGGGCTTCGGGCAGCAGCTCCGCGAACGTCTGACGGACCTCGGCGAACGCCAGGTCCCCGGTGCCGTAGTCGGCCACCACGGTGATGAGCATGCCCTGAGCCTAAGGACAACCGGCCGGATCCGCCGCCGATCGGGGGGTCACCGGCCGGTGAGGAACGAGACCGCCTCGGTCAGGGCCAGGTCGGTGAGGGCCGGGTCGTGCCGGGCGCCGACGTCCCGCATGAACGCGTGCTCGCCGCCCTGGTAGATGTGCAGTTCGAGGTCGTCCTGGCCGGCCGCGTACAGGGCGGACAGGATCTCGGCCCGGGCGCCGGCGGGTACGTGCGGGTCCTGGGAGCCGAAGACGATCATCAGCCGGCCCTGGATGTCGGCGGCGCGGGCGAGGGATCCCGCGTCGGCGTCGGCGCCCAGCGCGCCGTTGTGCAGGCCCGTCGGGTAGAAGCACACGGTGGCCGCCACCCGCGGGTCGAAGGCGGCGCGGAACGCCAGGTGACCGCCGATGCAGAAGCCGGTCGCGAACAGCGTCGTGACGTCGGTGCGCTGCTGGAGGAAGTCCAGCACCGCGATCCGGTCCTCGTCGAACTGGCTGGTGGTGGTCGCGGCCGCGCCGGCCAGGCCGGCCTGCTTGCCCGCGTCGTCGAACTCCAGGACCACGCCGGCCAGCTCGCCGCGGGGGTAGATCTCCGGTACGCAGACGACAAAGCCGGCCGAGGCCAAGCGCCGGGCGGTGCGCAGCGTCGACTCGGTCAACTGGAAGATGTCGGTGTACAGCAGCACACCCGGCCATGGGCCGTCGCCCACCGGAGTGATGACCACCGAGCGGATTTCGTAGCCGGACGCCGGTACCCGTACCTCGTCCTCACGCAGCTTCATGCCGAATGACCCTACTGGCACCCGGCCTCCGGCCCGCGTCAGTCGATGGTGTGGCCGCCGTTGACTGTCAGACGTTCCCCGGTCATGAAGCGAGCGGCATCGCTGGCCACGAAGGCCACCACGTCGGCGATGTCCTCCGGTTTGCCCAGCCGGCCCAGCGGCACGTCCCGTACGTAACCGGCGCTGTCCTCGGCCGTCACCACGCCGTGGCGCTCGACCGGGATCCAGCCGGGCGCCACCACGTTCACCGTGATGCCGTACGCGCCCAGCTCGCGCGCCCACGTCCGGGCCAGGCCGATCTGCGCGCCCTTCGCCGCGTTGTACGCCGAGGCGCCCGGCAGGGCCCGCTCGAACGAGTCGGAGCCGATGTGGATGAAGCGGCCCGAGCCCAGCTCACGCATCCCGGGCAGGGTGGCCTGCAGCAGCAGGGTCGGGCTCTTGACGAAGAAGACCAACTGGTCCAGGTGGGCCTGCCAGGAGACCTCGGCGGCCGGGGCGAGCGGCTGCGGGCCGGTCGCGTTGGCCACCACCACCTGTACGGCGCCGAGCTCGGTGGTGATCGCGGTGGCCAGCGCGGCGACCTCGGCCTCGTCGGTGACATCCGCGCCGAACGCGGCGGCCCGGCCCCCGGCGGCGACGATGTCGGCGACCACCTTCTCGGCGCCCGCCCGGTCGGAGCGGTAGTACACGGCGACGGGCCAGCCGTCGGCGGCGAGGCGCCGGGCGATCTGGGCGCCCAGACCCCGTGAGGCGCCGGTGACCAGGGCGCTGCCCGAGATCGTCAACTCATTCTCCCGTCGTACCGTCGAGCAGTTCGCGCACCGCGTCGGCGTGACCCGCGTGCCGGGCCGTCTCGTTGATCAAGTGGATGAGGACGAAGCGTAGATCCGTGCCGTCGCCGGCCCGTGACGGCGTACCCAGGTCTCCCAGCTCTCGGACCGCGGCGTCCGTCGCCGCGGCGCGCTCGCGGTACGCCCGGATCGCGGCCTCGATCGTCAGTTCCCGTCCGGGGAAGTACTCGCCGGCGTTCTTGCCGGCCGGCCGGCCGAGCATCTCGCCGTCGATCCAGCGCCACTCGACGTGGGTGAGGTGGTTGACCAGGCCGAGCAGCGGCAGCAGCTTGCCGTCCGGGCGCCAGCGGGCCTGCTCGTCGGTGATGCCGCCGGCCTTGCGCAGCACCGCCCCGCGCAGGAACGCCAGCCAGCGCAGAAAGAGCTCCGGCTCGTCGGGCGTGCCGGTGGGGAAGCCGCTCACATGAGCCCGCCGGCGACCGTCAGCTCCTGGCCGGTGAACTCGCCGGTCAGCATCGGCATCGCCCGGGCGATCGCGGCCCGGGTCTCGGGCAGCTGCAGGGAGGCCGCGTGGTGGTCCTTGCTCGCCCAGACCTCGTTGACCCAGATCAGGTCCGGGTCGGTCTCGGACACGCCCACCACATAGAGCCGGCAGCCCGCCTCACGCAGCCCGTCCACGCCGCTGAGCAGGATCTTCACCACGTCGTCGCGGTGGCCCGCCGTCGTGCGCATGGTCGCCAGATAGCCGTACGACACGCCGTTCCTCCCGGTCCCGGGGCACGGAGGTGCCCGCGGGCGACATTACGCCGCCGGGGTTGCGGAGCTCAGCTGGCCGGCAGCGGCGCCGCCACCGGGCTGCGGTGACCGTCGCGATCCACGGCGCGCACGCCGAAGAAGACGTTGTCCTTGGACAGGTCGATCATCACCGTGGTCACGTCGCCCACCGCCAGCACGTTCGTCCAGTCCGGGGCGGTGGTCTCGCGCCAGACCACCTCGTAGCCGGTCAGGTCGGGGCTCGTGCCGCGCTGCCAGCGCAGCGTCGTCTCGTTGGTCAGCTGGGTGGTGTCGATCACCACGCCCTTCGGCGTGCCCGGGGCCTGGGCCAGCGACCACAGGACCGCCGCGTTCACCCGGGCCACCCGCGCGATGTACTTGAAATCGCAGAACTCGACCAGGTCGCCGTACTGGATCCCGTTCTCGACGCGGACGTTCTGGTGCTCGTGCGCGAAGTTCTCCCGCGGCTCGGTGAAGCGGGCCGCCGGATAGCCGCGCAGCAGGAACGAGATGTGGTCGCTGCCGCGCAGGTAGCGGTCGCGGCGCCAGATGACGCGGACCTTCATGCCGGTCTGTGGATTCTCCGCCACGTCCCGGACGAAGCGGCCCAGCTGGCGCGACGGCCCGTCGTTCTCGCCGCCGACCGACTTGCGGACGGTGGCCTCGGCGGCCGTCTCGGCGGTGGGCACGCCCTCGACGAACAGCCGGACCGTGCGCGGATCCGACGACGAGCCGTCGTGCGCGTCGCCGGTGCCGACGATGTCGTTGCTGAACATGGCCTGCACGTCGGTGCCGGCGTTCTTGAACTGCTGAGCCAGGTAGTCGGAGCCGTACAGGCCCTGCTCCTCGGCCGCGACGGCGGCGAAGACGACGGTGGCCTCGGTGTGCCGGGTCGCCATCACCCGGGCCAGCTCCATGATCGCCGCCACGCCGGACGCGTCGTCGTCGGCCCCCGGGGCGTCGCTGGTGGCGTCCAGCACGTCGGTGGCCCGTGAGTCGTAGTGGCCGGTCACGACGTACACCCGGTCGGGATCGGTGTCGCCGCGCAGCGTGGCGACGACGTTGGTGATCCGGGTCGGCACCGGGACCCGCGGGGAGACCGGCTGGATGAAGGACTGCAGCTCGACGGTCATCCGGCCGCCGGAAGCGGCCGCGTAGGTGGTGAGCTGCTCGAAGATCCAGTCCCGGGCCGCGCCGATGCCGCGCGCCGGGTCGTCCTGCGCGGACAGCGTGTGCCGGGTGCCGAACGCGGCGAGCCGGGTGACGATGGCGCCGATCCTGTTCGGGTCGATCTCCCGCAGCAGCGCCCGCAGCTGTCTGTCCGGCGACTGCCCGTGCGTGCCCCGCCCGCCGGCATGGGCGGCCCGGGCGCCGAGGACCGGCGTCGCCGCGACGGCCGCGGAGGCCGTCAGGAACGCGCGCCGCGACGAGATGGGCTTTTCGCGGTGATCCGTCATACCCCAGCATCGTCGTCCACCCCGGAGCAGATGTCCATGCTCATCGATGTCAGATGTCGACTCTTGACCTTCAGCCGGCTTGAAGTTCTAGCGTCACGACGTGGTGATGAAAACGTATGCGGAGGCGGAACTCGCGGCGCAGCCGATCGGCTACTGGACCGGCGCGGCGTACCGGGCGGTCGTCGGGCGGATCCGTGCGGAGCTGGCGGTGGAGCAGCTCACCCAGCCGCACTGGTGGATCTTGAACCATGTGGCGGGCGCGCCGGGCACCTGGGAGCGCAACGGTCTGACCGGGCGGCTGCAACGCTTCGACGACCAGGAGACGGATTTCGCGGCCGTCTTCGACGACCTGGAGGGGCGCGGGTGGGTGCTGCGGGCGGCGGACGGGTCGCTGACGCTGAGCGAGGCGGGGGAGCAGGGCCGCCTGCGGGCCCGGGAGCGCAACATGCGGGCCCATGAGGAGATGCACCAGGGCAGCGGCGTGGCCCGCAGGCCGTCGAGCAGCAGCGTCAGGTAACGCCGCCACACCTCAGGGTCGACGTCGCGGGTGTACTCCGCCACCGACGAGATCATCAGCTCGATCTGCGGCAGGTCGGTGCCCTTGAGGTCGGCGCGCAGGTGACCGTCGCGTTGCGCCCGGGCGACCAGTTCGTCGGCGAGCGGCACCAGTTCCTCGCGGATCCGGGAGAAGTCGGGCCGCTGCCCGGAGGCGGTGAAGAGCAGCTCGCGCATCGCCCGGTCGCTCCCGTGCCGGCAGGCGAAGTCCTCGAGGAACCGGACCAGGCCGTCCCAGGAATTCTCCGCGCGCAGGCACTCGCCGGCCAGCGTGAGCAACGCGTCGAGCTGCTCACTGAACAGGGCCAGAACCAGGGCGTCGCGGCTGGGATAGCGGCGGTAGACGGTGCCGACCCCCAGCCCGGCGCGGCGGGCCACGTCGTCCAGGGTCACTTCCAGCCCGCGTTCGGCGAACAGCTCACGGGCCGCAGCCAGCACGCGCTGGCGGTTGCGTTCCGCGTCGCGGCGCAGGGGGCGGGATGCGGCCAAGCTCACTCCCCGAGCCTACCAAGAAGTGGAGAGATTCCCTCAAGTTACCGCTACGGTTGCCGAAGTGGAGGCAAGACCTCAACTTACGGCAGGAGAGCGCATGAGCACCACGACCATCCCCGCGGTCGCGACAACGCAGGACGAGCACAGCGACCCCCAGCACGGCCGACGGTGGTGGATCCTCGCCGTGCTGGCGCTGGCCCAGGTGATGGTCGTGCTGGACGGCACGATCGTGAACATCGCCCTGCCCTCGGTGCAGCAGCACCTCGGCTTCTCCGACGAGAGCCGGCAGTGGGTGGTGACCGCGTACGCACTGGCCTTCGGCAGCCTGCTGCTGCTCGGCGGCCGGATCGCCGACCTGTTCGGCCGCAAGCCGGTGTTCCTCGTCGGCCTGCTCGGCTTCGCCCTGGCCTCCGCGCTCGGCGGCGCGGCCTGGAACTTCGAGGTGCTGGTCGTCGCCCGGGTCCTGCAGGGCATCTTCGGCGCCATGCTCGCGCCCGCCGGCCTCTCGCTGCTGACCACCACGTTCACCGACCCGGCCGAACGCGGCAAGGCCTTCGGCATCTACGGCGCGATCGCGGGCGGCGGCGGCGCGCTCGGCCTGCTGCTCGGCGGCGCGCTCACCGAGTACGCGTCCTGGCGCTGGTGCCTCTACGTCAACCTGCCGATCGCGGTCGCGGCCATCATCGGCGGCTACCTGCTGCTGACCCACACGAAGAGCACCGACCGCCCGAAGATCGACGTGCCGGGCATCGTCACCGTCACACTGGCCCTGTTCAGCCTGGTCTACGGCTTCTCCAACGCCGAGAGCGAGGCCTGGAGCTCCCCGCTGACCTGGGGCTTCCTGACCGCCGGGGTGGTACTGATGGCCGTGTTCGTCCGGCTCCAGGCCACCGTGGCCCACCCGGTACTGCCGCTGCGCGTCCTGCTGGACCGCAACCGGGCCGGCTCGTTCGTCACCCTGTTCGTGATGGGCGCCGGGATGTTCGGTGTCTTCCTGTTCCTGACGTACTACCTCCAGCAGTCGATGGGCTTCACCCCGATCCGCACCGGCCTGGCGTTCCTGCCGATGATCGGCATGCTGTCGGTGGCGGCCACCACGGCCACCTCGGCGCTGCTGCCCCGGGTCGGCCCACGCCCGCTGGTCCCCACCGGCCTGCTCATCGCCGCGGCCGGCATGTTCTGGCTCACCGGCATCGAGCTGGACAGCACGTACGCGGCCGGCATCCTGCCCCCGCTGCTGGTGCTCGGCCTGGGCCTGGGCCTGGCCATCGCCCCGGCGATGAGCCTGGCCACGCTCGGGGTGGCCAAGCACGACTCGGGCGTGGCCTCCGCGACGGTCAACACGATGCAGCAGATCGGCGGCTCGATCGGCACGGCCCTGCTGAGCACGGTGGCGAGCAGCGCGGCAGCCGACTTCCTGATCGGACGCGACGCCCGCGACCCGGGCACGCTGGCCGAGGCGGCGCTGCGGAGCTACCACACGGCGTTCGGCTGGTCGGCCGCGTTCTTCCTGGCCGGCGCCATCATCACGGGGCTGCTGCTGCGCTCGGGCGTACCGGTGGCGGACCCGGACGCCGAGCGGGACATGGCCCACTGACCCACTCGCGCTCGCGCGGCCGCGGCCCGGTGGCCGCGCCGGCGGTGTCGCATTCCGTTCCGACGTGCTTAGCTTCCCGGGTGCC
>NZ_JBEZGQ010000327.1:0-8073 GCF_040650095.1 Actinoplanes sp. NPDC048791
GCCGCCAGGGCCGGCGGGCTCTCCACCGCCACGGCCGGCGCGGCGGCCGGTGCGGGGTTCGGCAGGCCCATGGGAGTTTCGACGGATTCGAGAACCGGCGTGCTCACGGCGAGCGCGAGGGCGCCGGCGGCCAGGACGCGGCCGGTGGACGGACGGGACAGCGAAGCCTCCGAGTTCGGCCCGGGGCTCTCACGCGAATCCCAATTCGGTGCGACGGATGGTGCCGTCGTGCCGGTTGTCATCCGTGAAACGGCGACAATGGGAACCCAGGCGATATAGGTAATTCCGTCGACCATGCCAACACACATTCGGCGCCACGTGATGAAGAACCGAAAAAAAACGCTCCCGGAGTGTCGCGCCGAGCGTGCCCCGAACGTGTATATGTCATCCATCGTGAGGAGGAAAACGTGAAGACATACCTGCTCAGCATCTATCAGCCGGACGGACCACCACCCGCGCCGGAGGCACTCGAACCGGTGATGGCCGAACTGGCGGCAATCGCTCAGGACATGCAGGACGCCGGCGCTTTCGTGTTCTCCGCCGGGTTGTGCCCGCCGAGCTCCGCCACGGTGATCCGGGCCCGCGACGGCGATGTGCTGCTCACCGACGGGCCCTTCCTGGAGAGCAAGGAGTTCGTCGGCGGTTTCACCGTCATCACCGCCCCGGACCTGGACGCCGCCCTGAAGTGGGGCGAGCGGATGGCGGCGGCCACCACCCTGCCGGTGGAGGTGCGGCCATTTCAGACCTGACCGACGTCTTCCGGGCCGAGTACGGCCGCGCGGTCGCGGTCCTGACCCGGGTCCTCGGCGACCTCGACCTCGCCGAGGAGGCGGTGCAGGACGCGTTCACGGTGGCCAGCGCGAAGTGGCCGGCCGACGGCATGCCGCCGAGCCCGGCCGGGTGGATCATCACCACCGCCCGCCACCGGGCCGTCGACCGGTTGCGGCGCGAGTCCGTCCGGGCGGCGAAGGAGGCCGAGGCCGCCATGCTGGTCCCGTCGTCACCGGCCGAGGAGGAGACGGACCAGCTGCGACTCATCTTCACCTGCTGCCATCCCGCGCTGGCCCAGCCGGCGCAGGTCGCCCTCACGCTGCGGCTGCTCGGTGGACTGAGCACCACGGAGATCGCCCGGGCGTTCCTGGTGCCGGAGCCGACCATGGCCCAGCGCATCGTCCGGGCCAAGGGCAAGATCCGGGACGCGGGCATCCCGTACCGGGTGCCCGGCGACGCCGAGCTGCCGGGCCGGCTGCGGCCCGTCCTGGCCGTCCTCTACCTGATCTTCAATGAGGGGTACGCGGCCGCCACCGGCCCCACGCTGACCCGCGACGACCTGTGCGCCGAAGCCGTGCGACTGACCCGTCTGCTGGCCCGGCTGATGCCCGCGGAGCCGGAGGTGCAGGGCCTGCTTGCGTTGCAGCTGCTCATTCTCGCCCGCCGCCCGGCTCGCACCACTGTGGATGGCGCGATGATCCGGCTCGCCGATCAGGACCGGTCACAGTGGGACCCGGCACTGATCGCCGAGGGGCAGCGGATCGTCCGCGAATGCGTACGTCATGGACAGCCCGGGCCGTACCAGCTGCAAGCGGCGATCAATGCCGTGCACAGCGCCGCACCGAGCGTGGCCGCGACCGACTGGCCCGCGGTCGTGCAGCTCTACGACCAGCTCCTGACCCTCACGCCCAGCCCGGTGGTGGCGCTGAACCGCGCGGTGGCGGTGGCCGAGGTGTCCGGTCCGGCGGCCGCATTACCGCTGGTGGAGGCGCTCGACCTGGGTCAGTACCACTTGTTCCACGCGGTCCGGGCCGACCTGCTCAGACGGCTGGGCCGGGCCGAGGAGGCGGCGGCCGCCTACACCCGGGCGGCCGAGCTGACCGGCAACGCCGCGGAGGTCGCCTTTCTGCGGCAGGCGCGGGAGCTCACCAGCCCCTCGTCCCCGGACCACCCTTGAACGGTCCGGCGATGTCCGAGGTGATCCAGCCGCCGTAGAAGTCACCCTCCTGCGGGCGGACCAGCTCACCGCCGACCCGGCATTCGTCCACCCGGCTCGGATAGAAGGCGACCGCTCCGGCCAGCTCCGCGTACGCGGGCGACGGCCGCTCGTAGGACCAGGCGGCGTCAGCCACCCGGGTCTCGCCGACGACCAGGTCCCAGTAGCCGGCGGTGCCCTTGAACTCGCAGAACGAGCTGCCCCGGGCCCGTTCGAGGGTGCCGGGGGCGATGGCGTCGGCGGGCACGTAGTAGACCGGCGGGTGCGAGGTCTCCAGCACCCGCCAGCACTGGTCGCTGTCGACCAGAGTCACCCCGGCATGCAGCACGGTGATGCGGGCGGCGCTGCGCTCGAGGCGCGGCGGGCGCGGGTAGTCCCAGACGGATTCCACGTCTTCACGGTACGTCGCTCACCTCGAGCACCCGGGTCGTCGGAGCCGCGTCGCCCAGGGCGTCCCGCAACGCCAGCCGCTGCGGGTCGGCGAGCACAGCCTCCAAACCGGCCCGGGACTCGAACACTAAGATCTGCACCTCCGAGCGGCCGTCCGAGGTGCGCAGCCGGCGTTCGACCGTGCCGCCGTACCGGGTGAGCAGGGCCAGCACCTCGTCCTCGTACCGGCTGCCGGCCTCGGCGTGCCCGGCGGCCATCTCGACCAGTGCCACGATCCGCAGGGGTCCCTGATCCGTCATGCCGGCGAGTATCGCAGCGACGCCGTTCCGCGACGCAGACTGGAGGACATGCAGCGAGTGGACCTCGGCGAGGTGCCGTACGAGCAGGCGATGCGGTGGATGGCGAGCTGGACGGCCGAACGCCGGGCCGGCACCGCACCGGACCGGTTGTTCCTGCTCAGCCACCCGGCCGTGATCACCTACGGGCACACCACCCCGCTGACCGACCTGCCCGACGACCTGGCCCGGATCCCGGCCGTGCTCGCCGACCGCGGCGGCCACGCGACCTATCACGGTCCCGGCCAGCTGGTCGGCTACCTGGTCATCGACCTGCACGAACGCGGTCCCGGCGACGTCGTCCGGTGGCTGGAGAACAGCCTGATCGCGGCCCTGGCCGAGCTCGGCTTCCGCACGATCCGCCGGGACACGCCGAAGGGCTCGCCCAGCCTGGTCGGCGTGTGGACGCCGGACGGCCGCAAGCTGGTCTCGATCGGCATGCGCATCCGCGGCGGCGTGACCAGCCACGGCTTCGCCCTCAACATCGACCCGGATCTGTCCGTCTTCGACTCGTTCGTGGCGTGCAGCCTCGACGACGTGGCGATGACCTCACTGCGGCAGCTCTCGGCGACCGAGGGCGTGCCGATGCCGACCGAGGCGGAGGTCCGCGACGCTATCTTCCGGCAGCTGGAAAAGCAGCCGTGAACTCGTCCCGGTTCGGGCCCAGGACCGCGAAGACGACGTGCTCCATCGGGTGAGCCGTCAGCGCCGCGACGAAAGCCGCCGCGACAGTCGCGGGGTCGTTGCCGAAAACCCCGCAACCCCAGGCGCCCAGCACGATCCGGCGATGACCGTGCGCGGCGGCGACGGCGAGGACCCGCCGCGCCCGGCGGCGCAGAATCGCGGGGACCTCGGCGGCCAGCTCCGGCTGAGTGCCCCGGATGGCGGCGAGATTGGGCGCGGCCGCGGTGAGAAACGTGACCGGGTACGGCGTGAGCAGCGTCGCCTGGTCGTCCCGGAAGACGGGTACGCCCGGTGAGTAGATGACCCGATCGGTGTAAGTGAGCTCGGCCTGGGCCCGGTGGAACGCGTAGAACTCGCCGGCCGCGCGCAGGCACGGATACAGCGCCGAGCTGCGGGCGACGCTCTCCTCCTGGGCCTGGGCTCCGTTGAGGAAACCGCCGCCCGGGCTCCGGGCCGAGGCGAAGACCAGCGCCGCGACGTCACCACCGAGGCGTCGCGCGGCGGCCAGAGTGGACTCACCGGTGACCTCGACGCGCCCGGCCACCGCGGGCCCACTCTCGGGGAGCTCATCGGTGGGCAGGTAGAGCCGGGTGCCGGCGATCGCGGACCCGGCGTCGACGCGCACCCCGGCGCCCTGCGGATCGCGGTACCAGCCCCGCTCGGTGATCTCCACGGTCTCGCGGGCGATGGCCTTCAGTCGTGCGCTCATGATGAGTTCAGGCTAAGCGGTCAGCGTTCGATAGAGGTGGTAGCGGGTGACGCTCTGGGGGCGTACCCCCGGCATGGTCTGGACCTTGTCCCACAGCGGCCCGGACGAGATCCCGCGGCCGGTGGCCGCCAAGGCCTTGCGATGCGCGTCGGCGCTGACCCATTCGGCGTAGTTGAGCACGTGCCGGCCGTCGGTGCTGACGTGGAAGAACGCGCCCAGCCCACCGGCGGGCAGGGCTGTGTCCTGGTCCAGGGCTTCAAAAACCGCGTCGACCCAGGTACGCGCGAGCGCGCCGTCGTCCGTGTCGACCCGCACGGCAACCATCGCGCCCGGGGGCGTGCCGGCGGCGGACCTGCTGCCGCGGTACAGGTGGTACACGATGTGGTCCCGCCCTCTTTCGGGCTGCCGACGAGCAGCCGCCTCGTCCGTCCATTGTGCGTAATCACGCAGCACGTCGCCGTCCGCATCGATGAACAGCGAGTAGGCCAGCAGCCCCTCCGGCCACGGGACGCTTCGCCGGGCGGCAATGACGGCATCCGCGGCGGCGACGAGCCGATCGGCGCTGCCCACCGCCCACTCGCCGGACACCACAAAGCCGGCATCACCACGGGCCGGGTCCGGGAACTCCTCGCCGATTCGCATGATCGCCACCTCAGGCCGTCACGTACGGGCGAGCCTGGTGGGCGTCGCGCAGGGTGATGCCCCACCAGGTGAGGCGGTCCAGCAGCCGGTGCGCGGCAGCGCCCGGTTCGCGCGGATCAAGGGGCCGGCCGTCCGGGCCGAAGCAGGACCGGCCGCCGTGGAAGCTGACCGTGTCCCGCACGGTGACGGCGTGCAGCTCGGCGAAGACCGGTCGCAGGTGCTCGACGGCGCGCAGCCCACCGGACAACCCGCCGTACGAGACGAAGCCCACGGGTTTGGCGTGCCACTCCCTTGAGTGGCTGTCGATCACGGCTTTGAGCGGTGCGGGGTAGCTGTGGTTGTACTCGGGCGTGACGACCACGAACGCGTCGGCCGCCGCTAGCCGCGCGGTGACCGATCCGGCCCCGGATCCAGTCCCGGCCTCGACCCCGGCCCCGGTCCCGGCCTCGACCCCCGCCTTGGCCCCGGCCCCAGCCTCGACCCCCATCCCCGCCTTGGCCCCGGCCTCGACCCCTGCCTTGGCCCCGGCCTCGACCCCTGCCTTGGCCCCGGCCTCGACCCCCGTCCCCGCCTTGGCCCTGGCGCCGGCCCCGGCCCCGGCCCCGGCCCCGGCCAGGTCGATGATCTCGGCGTCCACGTCGGTGCGGCCGGCGGCCTCCCCGGCGAACCAGGCGGCGACGGTGGGGCCGAAGCGGCCTTCCCGGGTGCTGCCGACGATGACGGCGACGCGGAGCGGATGTGCGGACATGAGGTCCTCCTCGGTCGGTGCGGTGACGGCACTGACGCTAAAACCCCAACTAATGTTGAGGTCAAGCAGCGAGCTGGGAGGTGGCGTCGGATGGAGCTGACCGTCGGGGAGCTGGCGGCCCGCAGCGGGGTCGCGGTGTCCGCTCTGCACTTCTTCGAACGCCAGGGCCTGATCAGCAGCCGGCGCACGGCCGGCAACCAGCGCCGGTACCGCCGCGACGCGCTGCGCCGGGTGGCGTTCATCCGGATCGCCCAGCGGGTCGGCATCCCACTGAAGGAGGTGGGGGCGATCTTGGCGCTGCTGCCGGACAACCGGACGCCGAGCCGGGAGGACTGGGCCCGGGTGTCGCAGTGCTGGCAGGAGGAGCTCGACCAGCGGATGCGTCACCTGCAACAGCTGCGGGACGACTTCACGGGATGCGTGGGCTGCGGGTGCATGTCGATCGACCGGTGCCCGTTGATCAACCCGGACGATGAGCTCGGCCGAGGCGGGCCGGGGCCGCGCCGGCTGCTCTGAGCGGGTGATTGCTTCGGGGGATCCGACCTGTCAAAATCGGACAAATCCCCCCGAGGTTTGTGAGAGGTAGTCCTCCTGATGCGCCGTTCCGCCCTGCTTGCCGTTCTTACTGTTGTGGCTTCGGTGCTTCCTGGCCAGGCGATGTCCGCCCAGGCCGCGCGGGGGTCGGCGCATGAAGAGCTCGACGCGGCACCGGCGGCGGTGCAGACGACCCAGAATGCGCCGCGGACGACCCTCGACGCCGCGCCGGCGGCGGTGCGGACGAGCCCCGCTGCGGCGCCGGCGGCGGCGCGGACGAGGCCCGATGCGGTGCCGGCGGCGGGGCCGATGACGCCCGGTGCAGCGCCGGCGGCGGTGCGGATGACCTTTGATGCGGCGCCGGAGCCCGTGGCCAAGGGCGAGGCTGTGAGCCTGACCGGCCGGGTGTGGCGGACCGCGCGCGGCAACCAGGCCCGGGTCGACTTCTACTTCCACGCGAACGGGACCCCGGCGAACTCGTTCACGTATCAGGGCTTCGCGACGACAACGGACGCCGGGCACTTCAGTCACCGGGCCGTCGCACAGACCACCGGCACGTGGAAGGCCGTCTACGCGGGCTCGACGAGCCGCCGGAACGCCGCCCGGCTGGACGCGGTGCAGGTCTTCCAGCGCCGCTCGCGGGAGATCGCCGGCTGGTCGCAGCAGACCGGCGCGTGGCAGAGCCCGACGATCCGGATCCCCACCCAGGACTACAAGGCGATCTTCTCCTGGACGTGCCCGCAGGAGGGCTCGCCGTTCGTCCACCTGGCGTGGACCGGCCAGGGCGGCGGATCCGAGTACGTCCACGGCGCCAAGCCGACCGGCACCCTGACTCTGAACGGGCATGCGGGTGCCCGCAACGGCTTCTTCAAGGTGAGCACCTCGGCCGACTGCACCTGGCGGGTGCGCGTCTTCTCCGGCATCGCTGCCTTCCAAGTCTGAGCCCCGCTCAGGGGAGCAGCAGGATCTTGCCCAGGTGGTCGCTGCTCTCCATCAGACGGTGGGCCGCCGCGGCCTCAGCCATCGGGAACGTCCGGTCGATGATCGGACGGATCGCACCCGCGTCGACCAGCGGCCACACCCGCTCCCGCACACCCTTGACGATGCGCGCCTTGTCAGCGGCCGGTCGCGCACGCAACGTCGTCGCGGACACCGACCCACGCTTGGCCATCAGCGCACCCAGGTCGAGCTCGCCGCGCCGCCCGCCCTGCAGGCCGATGATCGCGATGCGGCCGTCCGGGGCCAGCGCGGCCACGTTCCGGTCCAGGTATTTCGCGCCGATGATGTCCAGGATCACGTTGACGCCCCGGCCGTCGGTGGCTTCTCGGGTCTCCGCAACGAAATCAGCCGACGTGTAGTCGATGGCGAGGTCGGCGCCGAGCGCGCGCAGCTGCTCGTGCTTGGCCTCGCGGGCGGTGACCAGCACCCGGGCGCCCAGGGCTTTGCCGAGCTGGATCGCGAAGGTGCCGATGCCGCCGCCCCCGCCGTGGACCAGCAGCGTCTCGCCCTTGCGCAACCGGGCGATGTCGACCACGTTCGACCAGACGGTGCAGGCGACCTCGGGCAGCGCCGCCGCCTCCTGCACGGACATCTGCCGCGGGATCGGCAGGAGCTGGCCCGCGGGCACGGCCACCTGCTCGGCATAGCCACCGCCGGATAGCAGCGCGCAGACGCGCTCGCCCACGTGGTGGCCGGTCACGTCGGCGCCGACCGCGGTGATCACGCCGGAGCACTCGAGGCCGGGATAGGGCGGCGAGCCGGGCGGGGGCGGGTAATGGCCCTGGCGCTGCATCACGTCGGCCCGGTTGACCGCCGCGGCCGTCACCTCGACGACCACCTCGCCGGCGGCCGGGGACGGGTCCGGCACCTCGGTCCAGACGAGGGCTTCGGGGCCGCCGGGGACTTCGATCGTGATCGCGTGCATGGGTATCAGCTTGCCCGACGCGTACGACAAAAACAGGAGAAGCCGACCAGCACGTCGATGACGTAGTGCTCCCCGGTGTTGACCAGGGTGAACGTCATCGCCAGCGGGTACGCGAGCAGC
>NZ_JBEZGQ010000328.1:0-8038 GCF_040650095.1 Actinoplanes sp. NPDC048791
GGGTGGCCAGCAGCAGCGGCTGCGGCTGGCCCGCGCGCTGATCGCCGACCCCGAGGTGCTCGTGCTGGTCGAGCCGACCAGCGCGGTCGACGCGCACACCGAGGCCCGGATCGCCGACCGGCTCGGAGCCGCCCGGCGCGGGCGCACCACGGTCGTCTGCTCCACCAGCCCGCTGGTGCTGGACCGGGCCGATGTCGTCCTGCACGTCGAGGACGGGGTGGTGGTCGCCGAGGGCACCCACCGGGAGTTGCTGGCCGGCCACCCCGGCTACGCGAGGACGGTGTTGCGGGAGTGAGCAACGCGCTGCCCGTGGCGGACACCCGCCAGGTCCGCCGGTACGCCCGCACCCTGTTCCGCCGGCACCCACGCCCCCTGCTGCTCGCCGTGTCACTGCACGCCGTCGCCGCGATCGCCGGACTGGCCGGACCGCGGCTGTTCGGTGAGCTGGTCGAGTCGCTGCAGCACGGTGCCGGCGTCGGCACCGTCGATCGGATCGCGCTGACCATCGCCGGGTTCATCGTGGTGCAGGCGGTGCTGGTCCGGTTCGCGTACCTGGCCTCGGCCCGGCTCGGCGAACGGGTGCTGGCCGAGCTGCGGGAGGAGTTCGTGGACCGGGTGCTGGCCGTGCCGCTGTCCACGGTGGAGCGGGCGGGGACCGGTGACCTGCTCACCCGTACGTCGCGGGACGTCGACGCGTTGTCGCGGTGTGTGCGGCTGGCGGTGCCGGAGACGATGATCGCCTCGCTCACCGCGGTGCTGGCCGTGGGCGCGCTGATCCTGGTGAGCCCGTTGCTGGCGCTGCCGCTGCTCATCGCCGTACCGGTGATCGGGTTGTCCGCCCGCTGGTACCTGCGCCGGGCCGGTCCCGGCTATCTGCGCCAGAACGCCGCGTATTCGCAGGTCACCGACGGTCTCGCGGAGACCGTCGAGGGGGCCCGGACGGTGGACGCGCTGCGCCGGCAGACCGACCGGGTCCGGCGTACGGATGCCGACCTGAGCCGTTCCTTCCGCACCGAGAAGTACACGCTGTTCCTGCGCACTGTCTGGTCGCCCATCGTGGAGATCGGCTACGTGCTGCCGGTGGTCGGCACGCTGCTCATCGGCGGCTGGTTCTACCTGCGGGGCTGGGTCAGCCTGGGCCAGGTCACCGCGTCCGTGCTCTACGCCCAGCTGCTGATCGACCCGCTCGACCGGTTCCTCGGCTGGCTGGACGAGCTCCAGGTCGGCGCCGCCTCGCTGGCCCGGCTGCTCGGGGTGTCCGAGACTCCCGGCGCGGCACCGCAGGAGGACGCGGTGCCGCGGGGCGCCCGGATCGTCGCCGACGACGTGCGGTTCTCCTACGTCGCCGGGCGGGAGGTGCTGCACGGCATCTCGCTGACCATCGAGCCGGGGGAGCGGCTGGCGATCGTCGGACCGTCCGGTGCCGGCAAGTCGACCCTGGGCCGGCTGCTGGCCGGTGTCTACGCGCCCGGCGCCGGCTCGATCACGGTCGGCGGCGTGCCGCTCGCCGGCCTGCCGCTGCACCGGCTGCGCACCGAGGTCGCGCTGGTCAGCCAGGAACACCACGTCTTCATGGGTACGCTGCGCGACAACGTCGCCATGGTCCGGCCCGGTTGCCGGCCGTCCGAGGTCCGCGACGCGCTCGCCGCCGTGCACGCGCTGAGCTGGGCCGATGCCTTGCCGGCGGGGCTGGACACGGAGGTCGGCACCGGTGGGGTGACGCTGTCGGCGGCGCAGGAGCAGCAGGTGGCGCTGGCCCGGCTGGTCCTGGCCGACCCGCACACCTTGGTGCTGGACGAGGCGACGTCACTGCTGGACCCGCGGGCCGCCCGCGACCTGGAACGGTCACTGGCCGCGGTGCTGCGCGGCCGTACGGTGGTGGCGATCGCCCACCGGCTCTTCTCGGCCCACGACGCGGACCGGGTGGCGGTGGTGGAGGACGGCCGGATCACCGAGCTGGGCTCGCACGACGACCTGGTGGCGGCGGGTGGCTCCTACGCGGCGCTGTGGGCCTCGTGGCACGGCGCGCCGCCGGTCACCGCAGCGCCACCCCGAGCAGCACCAGGATGACCCTCGGGGCTCACAGCAGTGGATCGGCCAGCAGCCGTTCGAAGGCGAGTTCGCCCGCGCCGATCAGGGCGGCGTCCGTGCCCAGCTCAGGTGTGCGCAGCCGGACGTGCTCGCGGCAGGCGGGCAGCGCGACCTCGTTGAGGCGGCTGCGGATCTGGGCCGCCGCGACCAGGTAGACGTCGCGCAGGGTGCCGCCGAAGATCACCGCCTCCGGGTTGAAGATGTTGATCAGGTTGCCCACGCCGAGTCCGATCCAGTCGCCGACGTGCCGGACCGCCTGCTGGGCCTCCCAGTCACCGCGCATGGCCGCGTCAACCACGTCCAGCACCGCCTCGCGGCCGCTCAGGTGACCGCGGCCGGCCAGCTCCAGCAGCGCGAACTCGCCGATCTCGGTCTCCCAGCAGCCCCGCGACCCGCAACTGCACGGCCGGCCCTTCGGGTTGACGACCATGTGGCCGACCTCGCCGCCGTAGCCGCCGTGGCCGGTGACGCGCCGGCCGCCAGCGATGATGCCGCCGCCGACGCCCACGTCGCCGTACAGGTAGATGACGTTGTCGCGGCCGGCCGCCGCGCCCCGGCTGTGCTCGACCAGCGCCGAGACGTCGGCGATGTTGCCGACGATCAGGGGGCCGACGTCCCCGATCTCCTCGCTGAGGGCCTCACCGACCGGTTCTTCGACCCAGCCGATGGTCGGGGCGAGCCGGACCATCCCGTCGTCGCGGCGGACCATGCCGGCCACGGCCAGGCCGCCGCCCACGTAGCGGGCGCCTTCGGGGACATCCATCCGCATCTCGTGGATGAAGCCGGCCAGCGGCTGGATCGCGTCGATGACCTGCATGCCGCGCGGACGGTCGGTCTCGCGCCGGTCCAGGATCCGGCCGCCCAGCCCGACCCGGGCCGCCCGGAGCCGGTCCACCTCGATGGCCAGCGCGTACGCGTACACCTGGGACGACTCGGGCCGGACGACCAGCGAAGGTCGTCCGGCCCGGCGGGTCTGCTGGGGCGGCCGCTCGGTGACCAGCCCGGCGGCGGCCAGCTCGGTGGTCAGCGCGCCGATGGTGCTGCGGTTCAGGCCGAGCTTGGTGGTCAGCTCCGCCCGGGACGTAGCCCCGTGAATGTGGACGTATCGCAGCAACGTCCCGAGGTTGTGCCGGCGTACCTCTTCCTGGCTGGGGCCCGCTCGCATCAGGTGGCTGCCCCCTTACCCGTGACCGTGAGGCTCGCTCATCGGTTCCCGGTGGCTGCCGCTCTCCGCCGCGACAACGCGTCCACGCTGGCGGCCAGAAGCAGGATAAGACCTGTGACCACGAACTTGGTACCGGCGCTGTATCCCATCAGGCCCATGCCGTTGTCGATCACCGCGATGACGGCCCCGCCGATGACCGCGTCCAGCACCCGGCCCTTGCCGCCGAAGAGGCTCGTGCCGCCGATCACGGCCGCGCCGACCGCGTACAGCAGCACGTTGCTGCCACCGGAGTTCGGGTCGACCGAGTTGGCCCGGCTGGCCGCGATGATGCCGCCGATCGAGGCCATGAACGAGCCGATCACGAAGACCGAGATGCGGATCCGGTCGACCGGGATGCCGGCGCGCCGGGCCGCCTCGGTGTTGCCGCCGACGGCGTACACGTGCCGGCCGTAGGCGGTCCGGCCCAGCACGAAGGTCCAGACGATCAGGAAGACCGCGATGATCGGGGCCACGATCGGCACGCCCTTGACCGACCCGCTGATCAGCGGGTTGATGCTGCGCTCGGTGGTGAGCACGGCGACCGCGGTGAACAGCAGGGCCGCGAGCGCGATGATCCGGCCGAGCACGATGCCCACCGGGTCGGTGACCAGGCCGCGGACGGCGCGGCCACGGAGCCGGGTGAACTGCAGGGCGGCGTACCCGGCCACGGCCAGGACGGCGAGCGCCCAGCTCACCACGACCGACATGTTCCGGTTGGCCAGCGAGAGCACGAACGTCTCCCGGATGGAGATGTTCTTGCCGCCGCTGAGCAGCACCAGCAGGATGCCCTGGAAGGCCAGGAACGCCGCCAGTGTGACGACGAAGGAAGGGATGCCGACCTTCGACACCAGGAAGCCCAGCACGAAGCCGATGGCCAGGCCGGTGACCAGCGCGACAAGGATCGCCGAGGCCCAGTGCCAGCCGTGGTTGGTCAGCAGGATGGCCATCACCGCGCCGCAGACGCCGCTGGCGAAGCCCGCGGACAGGTCGATCTCGCCCAGCAGCAGCACGAAGACCAGGCCCATGGCGATGAAGATGACCGCCGCGCCCTGCGAGAACAGGTTGGCGAAGTTGACCGCGCTGAAGAACGTGGGCCGGGCGATGCCGAAGATCAGGCAGAGCACGATCAGACCCAGGATGGCGGGCAGGCTGCCGATGTCGCCGCCGCGGACCCGGCCCCAGTAGTCGTGCAGGTGGCTGGCGACCGTGGGCTTGACGACCTTGACGCCGCCGGCCGTTGTGGTGGTGGTTGTCATCGGTCCGCGTCTCCTGCAGGCGTGATGTCGGCGAAGCCGGAGGCGGCCGGCTTCTCGGGCGGCAGGCCGAGGTTGCCGCTGCGTCCGGAGGTGATGAGTTCGACGATCTGGGAGTGGGTGACGTCGGTGGTTTTGACCTGGGCGGCGGTGCGGCCGAGGTAGAGGGCGGCGACGCGGTCGGAGACGGCGAAGACGTCGTTCATGTTGTGGGAGATGAGCACGACGCCGAGGCCGTTGTCGGCGAGGCGGCGGACGAGTTCGAGGACTTGTGCGGTCTGGGCGACGCCGAGGGCGGCGGTGGGTTCGTCGAGGATGACCACGCGGCTGTTCCAGAGGACGGCTTTGGCGATGGCGACGGTCTGGCGTTGGCCGCCGGAGAGGCTGGCGACGAGTTGGCGCAGGCTTTTGACGGTGCGGACGGAGAGGCTGGCGAGGGTGTCGCCGGCCATTTGTTCCATGGTGGGTTCGTCGAGGACGAGTCCGCGGACTTTTTCGCGGCCGAGGAACATGTTCTGGACGATGTCGAGGTTGTCGCAGAGGGCGAGGTCCTGGTAGACGACTTCGATGCCGAGGGCGGAGGCGTCGCGGGGGCTGTGGATGGCGACCTGGTTGCCGTCGAAGGTGACGGTGCCGGCGTCGATGGTGTAGATCCCGCTGACGCATTTGACCAGCGTGGACTTTCCGGCACCGTTGTCGCCGACGAGCGCGGTCACCTCGCCGGGGTAGACGCTCAGTCCGACGTCGTGCAGGACCTGGACGGGACCGAAGCTCTTGTCGATCCCGTTGAGTTCCAGAAGGGGTGTCGCGGCCACGGATGTTTCTCCTTCAGTCGATGCGGCGCCGCCCACGCCCGGTCGGGGCATGGACGGCGCCGTCGGGCCCGAGGTGGGGTCAGCTGACGCCGTTGTCCGTGCAGAGCTTGGCGAAGTCGCCGGTGCACAGCTGTTCCTTGGTGACGAAGCCGTCCGCGACGACGTCCTTCACGCTGTCCTTGAAGATCGACTTCGGGGGCAGCAGCACCGACGGCACGGCCGCCTTCGACTCCGGGTCGGTGATCGTCTGGGCGACGTCCTTCTTCTGCCCCTTGGCCAGCGAGATGGCCAGGTCGGCGGCCGCGTCGGCCTCCTGCTTGATGGCCTTGTAGACCGTCATGCACTGGTCGCCCGCGAGGATGTTCTGCAGGCCCTGCACCGTCGCGTCCTGACCGGTGACCGGCACCTTGCCGTTCAGCTTGTTCTTCTTCAGCACCGAGATGACCGCGTTGCCGAGGCCGTCGTTGGCCGCCAGCACGCCCTTGATGTCCTTCTTCTCGGTCAGCATCTGCTCGAAGATGGTGCCGGCCTGCGCGTTGTCCCAGTCGGGTACGGACTGGTCCGGGCCCTTGACGTAGTCACCCGAGTCGTACTTGGGCTTGAGGACCGAGTCGTAGCCCTCCTTGAACAGGGTGGCGTTGTTGTCGGTCGGGGAGCCGTTGAGCTCGGCCACGAGCGGCTTGGTGGCCTTCATGTCGGTGAGACACTTGACCAGGCCCTCACCCTGGAGCTTGCCGACCGCCACGTTGTCGAACGACACGTAGTAGTTGGCGCCGCCGTTGAGCGTCAGCCGGTCGTAGTCGATGGTCGCGATGCCGGCGGCCTTGGCCTTGTCCAGCACGGCCTTGCCGGTGCCGGAGTCCAGGTTGACGATCATCAGCACCTTGACGCCGCTGGAGATCATGCCGTCGGCGATCGTCTGGAACTGGCTCTTGTCGCCCTGCGCGTTCTGGATGTCCACCGCCACCCCGGCCGCGTCGAACGCCGCCTTCAGGAACTTGGGGTCGTCGGTGCCCCACCGCTGGGAGCTGGCAGTGTCCGGCAGGATGACGCCCACCTTGCCGACGGACGAGCCGCCGGTGCTGCCGGAGTCGCTGCCGCTGTCGTCACCACACGCAGCCATGCTGCCGGTGGCCAGCAGGCCAGCCGCGGCAAGGGCGAACATTCCCTTACGCATTCCTCAAGTCCCTTCGGATCAATCCGGGCCGTGCTTCGGATTCCTGATGGTGACGCTAGGTCACTTGCAGGGTCCGATTTGCCGGATCTCAGGAGAAAGGTCCCTGACGAGTCGTAACGGTGTCGTAACGGGAGGCGCTAGGTCCGGATCTTCGCGGTGGTGGCGGCGGTGAGCCTGATCAGGTCGGCCGGCGCCAGGGACACCTGCAGGCCGCGGCGCCCGGCGGAGACGTACATCAGCTCCAGCCCGGGCGCCGAGTCGTCGATCACCGTGGCCAGGCGTTTGCGCTGGCCCAGCGGGCTGATCCCGCCGCGGACATAGCCGCTGCTGCGCTCGGCGGCCACCCGGTCGGCCAGGGCGGCCCGCTTGCCGCCGGCCGCGGCGGCCAGCGCCTTGAGATCAAGATCGCCGGTCACGGGTACGACGGCCACGGTCAGCATGCCGTCGACCTCAGCGATCAAAGTCTTGAAGAGCACGGCCGGATCGACACCGAGGGCCGCGGCGACCAGGGCGCCGTAGTTGGGGGCGTCCGGCGAGACGTCGTACGGGTGCAGCTCATGCGCCACCTTCTGCGCGGTGAGCAGCACGGTGGCCGGGGTCCCGGCAGCCTTCTTCGCCACGATCAAGCAGGCTAGCGGCAGAGCAGCACGGTCGGCGCCCCCGCCACCCGGGTCAGCACCAGCGACGCCCCCGCACTGCCGCTGAGCCGCAGATCCTTGCGCAACTGCTCCGGCTCCAGCGCCGAACCGCGTTTGCGGATCTCCAGCCGGCCGATGCCCCGGTCGCGCAGCAGGGTCCGCAGCCGCTTCAAGGAGAACGGCAGCACGTCGGTGATCTCCAGTCGCCGGCCGAACACCGTGTCGGCGGGGGCGTCGGTGTACACGTACGCGATCTCCGGGTCGGCGATCCGGCCCCCGACCGCCGCGGCGAACTCGGCGACCAGGTGCGAGCGGACCACGGCCGGGTCCGGGTCGTACAGGAAGGCACCGACCGGCCCGACCGGCGCGGCCTCGACGCCCGAGCCGGTCAGCTCGGCCCCGCCGGGCAGCAGCGCGGCCCGCCGGGCGCACTCCGCCAGGGGCCCGCACCAGAAGGCGGCCTCCACCAGGTCGCCGTCGACGCTCACCCACTCGCCCTCGGCGCCGGCCGGCAGCAACGCGTGGTCGATGCCGGGCGCCAGCTTCAGGACCGTGCGCGGCACCCGTTCCGGCAGCGTGGCGATGAAGTCCCAGGACGGTGACCAGGACCGCGGATCCATCACCCGGCCGCGACCGGCCCGGCGCCGCGCCGGGTCGGCGAAGACCGCGTCGAACTGCTCCACCGGCACGGTTGTCGCGTCCGCGCACTCCACGGTGACCAGGCCGGCGAGCCCGGCAGCCTCGGCGTTGGCGGCGGCCAGGGCGGCGGTGAGCGGGTCCGCGTCCTCCGCGTGCACCCGGATGCCCCGGCGGGCCGCGGCCAGCGCGTCCGAGCCCTGGCCGCAGCCCAGATCGGCCAG
>NZ_JBEZGQ010000329.1:0-8001 GCF_040650095.1 Actinoplanes sp. NPDC048791
CCGACGCGGCGCATGAGCTGCGTAGCCCTCTCGCCGGCCTGCGCAACACCGTCGAGGTCGCCGCCACGCACGGCGGCGCTGTCGACCCGGAGGTGCTGCGCACCGGCACCGAACGGTTGCAGCGGCTCATCGACGATCTGCTGCTGCTCGCCCGGCTGGAACGGACGACGCCGGCTCGGGGAAAGCCGGTCGATGTCGCCGCGATCGCCGAGGAACTGGTCGGTGAGCGCCGCTATCGGGTGCCGCCGGACGAGCGGTTCGTCGTGCTGGCCGAGGGGCCCGCACAGGTGATCGGGCGCGAGGAAGAACTGGCCAGAATGCTGAGAAACCTGCTGGACAACGCCTCCCGATACGCACGCGACCGCATCACCGTGACCGTCGCGGAAGCCGAGCCCGGCATCGTTCGAGTGGAGGTCAGCGACGACGGCCCCGGCATCCCGCAGGCCGACCGGGAACAGGTCTTCGAACGGTTCGCACGGGTCGACCAGGCCCGGGATCGCCGCCACGGCGGCGCCGGCCTGGGCCTGGCGATTGCCCGGGACATCGCCGTACGCCACGGCGGCAGCCTGTACGCGGCCGACACCACAAGCGGCGCCAGGCTTGTCGCTGAGCTGCCGCAGTCGCCACGAGCCTGACGTTCGTCCGAGCTACCGGCCCGTCACGCCGGATCGGCGGCGGCCAGCTTGCTCGGATCGAGGTGCAGTGTGGCCAGCAGACCCCCGTGCTGCGCGGAGTCGATGCGTTCGGGCAGCTCGCGGTCGACGAAGTCGGCTCGGCCGTTCTGCCCACGCTCGCGAAGGATGCTGAGCACGAGGGCTTTGGAAATGATCATTGTCTGCTCTCTCAGGGTCGCGTCCGCCGGCGTTGGATCGGAGCCGCCGAGGTCTGGAGCGACAGTGGTAAGACTACGCCTGCTTCGTGGTCGCATCCCGCGATGTACTGCCACGGTTGCCAGCTGCGGAAACAGCGTAGGGTCAGCGTGCAGCGAACGACTCCGTGACTGCGCGGGGTCCTTCATCACCTGCACGCCGCAGTCAGGGCGGGTACCACGCTGCACGTTCACCGACCTGTTCCAGGAGGTTCGATCATGTCCAAGGACTCGACGACCAAGGCGAACGTCAAGAAGAAGGGCAAGACGATCAAGGAGAAGCAGACGGCGAAGCGCCTGAAGCGCGACGAGCAGGCCGGGCACTCCTCGAACATCCTGTCCACCAAGCGCTGACGCGGCACGGTCGCTCTGTCGGCCGGATGCCGCGGACACCCGCCGGGCCCTCAGCGGCCCGGTGGGTGATCGATGAACCGGTCACGGCCGGCGGCGGTCCACCCGCTGACCCGGGCGGAGGCCGGGAGGCGTCGCACGGTCCGCACGGTGGGACAACCGGGAGACCGCGTGTCCGACGCCCACGGCCGCGGCCGTCCATCGGCCACGCGAGCCGGTCACCGGTGCGCGCAGCCCATCCAGCAGGCGCCACAGCCGCACACCGCAGGCTGCGCACCGGCCATGCTGTACAGAGACGCCGCACGGATGGCTCGACTCATCGGCGACGACCACCGGGCCACCGCACCGGGCACAATCGGTGTCTCCAGCGGCATCCATGTGGACACCGTAAGCCCTCCTCACGATCGCCGCGAACGCTCACCGAACGGCGAGCGGGTGATCACATCACCGTCGCCCACACCACCTTGCCGTGACGCGTCGGCACGACGCCCCAGGCGGTGGCGACCCGGTGCACCAGCGGCAGGCCCCGGCCTCGTTCTTCGAGTTCTCCCCGCGGGCCGACGAGCTCGAGTTCGCCCGGGCGGGGAAACATGCTGACGCGGTCGTGAACCGCCACGTGCAGCCGGGTGCCGCTGTGGGACACGGTGACGACGAGATCGGTGCCGGCGTGTTCCACGGCATTGGCGGCCAGCTCGGACACGATCAGGCAGGCATCCTGGAGCACTCCCGGCAGGTTCTGGAGCCGACATGCCTGCGTGACCAGGGTGCGCGCGGCTGCGACGGATGCCGGGTGAGGCTCCAGGCGGACCTGCCGACGGTCGGCCCGCGACACCCGGGCGGCGATCCCTATCCGCGCCTCGCGCACAGTGGCGAAGACGCGTGGTTGCGGCCCTTCGAGATTCCGCAGGCGCCGGCTCAACGCAGTCGCCTCCGGCAAGCAGAAGGCCATGTGCATCGGCGTGTCAGCGAGCCTGGCCTCCCGCCACAGTGCCAGCCAGAACGGCAGACTCGCCCCGTACGTGTCCTCCAGATCGCGCAGGTCGACGATGATCGAGGGGGACGGCCCGGCCAGACACAGGGGTAGCGCGGCAGCCACCCGGTCGCTCACCTGAGGCGACCACCGGCCGTGCACCGCCACCTCGATCACCTCGAGGCCCGCGTCGGTCGTGACGGCCGCCCCGACGCCGTGACGATCGGTGACGACGTTGATGAGGTACGGGGACTCCAACGGCCGGGCCTGCGCCCGCCGGTCGACAGCGGTCACCACGAACCGTCCACGCGAGAGGCGCGGCCGACCGGTCGCACGACCCAGCAGATCATTGCGGCCACAGCGGCTCCTTGGCACCTGGTCAGGATGGAGGAACTGCCGAGGGCCGGAGCAGCGATGCCGGAGCGAGAGAACTGTCCCGACGGAACGACATTACCTCACCCGGAGCGAATCGACGGTCACCGTACGGGTGACCAACGCCCGCGTATCACCGCGGCCGCTCGCGTGACGCATCAGGTTGACGTTCGTGGCTCGTCTTGAGCGTCCCGGCCGGGACGGGTCTCGCGGATGACCTGACGGACCTCGGCCGGCGGCACTTCATGGTTGCGGTAAGCATGTGCGGCAGCGCGTTCGGCGGCGGCGAAGCGACGGTCGCGTTCAGCATGTTCCGCCGCTCCTGGCAGATGGTCGACCGCCTGATCGTGGACCTCAGCGCTGGCCTCGGCCGTCTCCGCGATGGCGTCAGCGGTCCGCGCCAGAGCCTCGAACGTGTCGAATGGCGTGTTCTCCACAGGCGACCCCGGCTCTCGTGTCAGCGCCGCGGCGCTTCGCGACTCGTCCCAGCGGACCTGTTCCAGTATGGCGCTCGCGGTGCCCGGTGCAGGCAGCGCACGCTATTGAGCCGGCGCCGCATACATTGCGAACGTCTGAGAAACGATCTTGCCGTTGGCCACGACGAAGGTGTCGGTCCCCAGGGGGATGTCACTGCCTATGCACCAGGTGATGTAGGCGATGTTGCCGTCGACCCGCAGGCTCCTGAGCGCGAAACGCTCGATGGCCCGGGCCGGCAGAGCCGCGATGAAGTTCTCGAAGAAACCGTGGATCTCCGGTTTGCCGCGATAGATCACGGCCTCACTGTAGAAAAGCGCGTCGTCGTCGTAGTCGCTCACTATCGCGGCGACCGGCTTCTGGTCCAGAAATGCCTGCAGGTGGTGGCGGACAACGCTTTCCGTGACAGTCGTTTCGACGTTCATGATCATCTCCAGGTTCGGGAAGGCCTATGGCCTGGCTTCGAGAACGATGTTGAACGGGGTTTCGGTCGCCCGGCGCACGTGGGTGAAGCCGGCCTCGTGCAGCACCGCCGTCAACCGCCGTTCACCGGCCTGCGCTCCCAGTCCCAGCCCGACGTCCTGAGCCAGCGAACCCGGGGTGCAGATGACCGTGGACAGGCCGTAGTAGGCCCGCCCGACCGGGTTCAGGTTGTCCTCGACCGCGTCCCCGGCCGCCGGCTCGACGAGCAGCAGGGTGCCGTCCGGGGCCAGGGCCTGCCGGATGCGGCGCGCGCCCCCCACCGGGTCGCCCATGTCGTGCAGGGTGTCGAACAGGCACACCAGGTCGTACCCGTGGCCCGGCAGGTCCTTGGCCGGTGCGATGTCGAACCTCACCCGCCGGCTCACGCCGAGCCGGTCCGCCGCCTCGCGAGCGGCATCGATCGACGGCTGGTGGATGTCGAAGCCCACGAACGACGAGCGTTCGAACGCCTGCGCCATGATGATCGTCGACGCGCCGAATCCGCACCCGACGTCGGCGACGCTCGCCCCCGAACGGAGCTTGTCCACCACTCCGTCGAGGGTCGGCAGCCACTGCTCGACCAGGTGGGCGGCATAGCCGGGGCGGAAGAACCGCAGCACCCCGGAGAACAGCCGGTCGTCGTGCTCGTGCCAGCCGACTCCCGCGCCGGTGCGGAACGCGTTCACGAACACGTCGTGGTCGGCGTAGCAGGAGGCGATGGTCTCGAACGCGCCGCCGAGGAAGACCGGACTGTCCTCGTTCGCGACCACCATGGCCTGCTCCGGAGGCAGCTCGTAGGTGCCGTCCGCCGGGTGGTGGACGACGTAGCCGCCGGCGGCCTGGTTGCCGAGCCATTCCCGGACGTACCGCTCCGCGGTGCCGGTCCGGTGGGCCAGCGTGGCCGACGTGATCGGGCCGGCCCCGGCCATCGCCTTGTAGAGGCCCAGCCGATCGCCGATGTGCAGCAGCAGCCCCGAGATGGCCGCGCCCATGTCGAGGACCGCCTGCCCGACGAATGCCTCGAGTCTTCCTTGATCGATCGGCTGGATGTCCGTCGCAGTCATGTCGTGTCTCCGCTCCTCGGCCCAGGTCCCCGACGGACCTGGCTGAATGCCTGTCACCGAGGATGGGGGTCCGGCGACCGGGGCGACCAGTGCCGATGTCGTACCGGCCCAGGCCCCCTTTGATTGCCGGGCGAAGGAGACGAACCGGACCGATTGCGCTGCCGGCGAGCTGCTGGGCAGGGCCTGGGCGGTACAGGATCCGTACTACCGGGTGGTGCCGAAAGCGAGCACGATGGCCAGATGAATCGCCGGGAGTACTGCCCCATCGCGGCCAGCGTCGAGGTGCTGGGAGACCGCTGGACCCCGTTGATCATCCGCGAGGTGATGGTCGGTGCCGGTGGCTTCAACGAGATCCACCGCGGCATTCCGCGGATGAGTCGCACCCTGCTCGCGCAGCGGCTGCGCGAACTTCAGCGGCGCGGCCTGCTGACCCATGAAGCGAGCCGGGCCGGCTTGTCGGGCGTCTACGCCCTGACCGCGGCCGGTCAGGCGCTGACCCCCATCGTGTGGGCAATGGGCGCCTGGGCCGCTGAATGGATGTTCGGAGATCCGACCGACGAGGAATGCGACGGCCTGACGCTGATCTGGCGCACGCACCAGGCCGCCATCCCGGCCAAGCTTCCTGAGGCCCGTACCGTGGTGCACCTCGTCCTCACCGGGGCCGGTGGCGCCCAAGGCTGGCTGGACATCCAGCGCCCGGGCATCACGGTCTGCAGGGAGGACCAGGGCCTGCCCGTCGATCTCGCCCTCGAGGCCGACACCGCACAGATGCACCGCTGGCTCGTCGGCATCGTGCCCTTCCGCGACATGGTCGCCAACGGGCACGCCCGGTTCCTCGGGCCGAGCCGCCTGGCCAAGGCCTTCCCCACGTGGTTCGACACCACGCGGTTCTCGGGCAGCCTGCAGCGGGCCGAACAACGCCGGCGCCGCGAAGTCGTGACTGCTTGAACGACTATCGGGTCAGCGGCGCGCGCACCGTCAGAACGGTGCCGGTCCTCGCCCGGCCAGCGAAATCAACAGCTGCGTGGCGAGCAGCTTGCGCATGCCGGTGACGGCAACTGTCCCCACCCGGTCGTAGGGCAGTTCCAGTTGCAGCCCTTCGACCGCGTCGCGAAGGTCTGTGGTGATCTCGTCCGGACGGAACGTGCCGCCCCATCCGTCGAGTCCGCCGCGCTGGTTGGTGCTGAGGGAGGCCATGCCGGAGATGCACGCGCCGTCAGCCAGGGTCAGCCGCGCAGGGCCTGAGTACGTCGTCGTCATATTCATCAACCTTCGGGGGGAAAACGCCGTGCACCTACGGTCCGTGCGGCCTGACAGTCAATCAAGCCGTGGTGCTGTGACGGAAGGGTGAAACGCCGAACGGCGGCCCGCTGAACCAGTCAGGCCGCCGTTCGCAGAGCAAGGGTCAGAGCGGGCGGATGTTCTCCGCCTGCGGGCCCTTCTGGCCCTGGGTGATGTCGAACTCCACCTTCTGGTTCTCGTCGAGGCTGCGGTAGCCGCTCGTCGCGATGGCGGAGAAGTGGGCGAAGACGTCAGCGCCGCCGTCGTCCGGGGTGATGAAGCCGAAGCCCTTGTCGGCGTTGAACCACTTCACGGTGCCTGTAGTCATGTCTGCTCCTTCGCAGGCTGTAGAGACCGCACTGCGCGGACTCTGACGCCGCCGCGTTGATTACCTGCGTCGAAACCGACACCCAAAACGAAAAGCGCCCGAAAGGTTTTGGATAACCCATCAGGCGCCGGAAAACGTCTACGGAAATCAAAACTGCAACGGGACCACTGTAGCGCACGATCCGGGTGGGGTGCAGCAGGGTGCCGGTCCATCCTCAGAATCCCACGTCAGCCAGACCCTCGCGGTCTCCGGTGGGCTGGTCAGCGGCCTCGGCCCGGGCCGCCGCTCGCCGCCGGGCGCCGAACCGCAGCAGCACGACCAGCCCGGCCAGCGCCACGACGACCGCCCCGGCGAGCCAGGGGGCGGCCTCTCCGAGGAACGTCACGAGCCGCCAGACCTGGAGCAGGGCGTACCAGATCCACCAGCCACTGAGGTCATCCGGCTCGAGGGTGGTCAGCGGGTGCACGGCCCGGACCGTATCCGCCGGCCGCAAACGACCGGCGACCGGCCGGCGGGTCAGTCGCGGGCGTGTCGCGGTACGCCGATCTTGTCGTACAGCGCCTCCGCCCGGCTCCGATGGTCGCGGGCCGCGGCAGGCTGGCCGGCCGAGTCCAGCACCGCGGCCAGCCCGGACAAGGCGCGCGCCTGCGCGTACGGGTCACCCGACCGGGTCGAGATCGCATGGGCCGCGGTGTGGTGCCGCAGTGCTTCGGGCAGCCGGCCGGCCGCGCGCAGGGTCTCGCCGAGGTCGTCCAGCGCGCCGGCCTCCATGTCCGGGTCGCTCAGCTCCCGGCTCAGCGCCAGCGCCTCGGTGAGGTGCGCGAACGCCTCCTTCAGCCCGCCCAGCCGGCGGCACGCCACACCCAGCCCGCGCAGGGCCTCGGCCTGACCGGACCGGTAGCCGATCTCCGCGCACAGCGCCACGGCGTCGCGGTGCCCGGCGTACGCCTGCCTGGTCCGGCCCTGCCGGGCGGCCAGGTGCGCGAGGTTGATCATGGCCACCGCCTCGCCGGCCCGGTTACCCAGGTCCAGCGCGATGGCCCGGCCCAGCTCGAAGTACTCGAGGGCTTCGTCGTCGTCGCCGATCCGGTAGTGCAGGAAACCGATGTTGTTCAGTGAGCGGCCCTCGTTGGTCCGGTCGCCGGCCGCGCGGTGCAGGTCCAGCGCCCGGTGCAGGAGGTCGATCGCGGTCGGATATTGCCCGAGCTGCAGGTGGGGGAGTGCCATGGTCTTCAGCGCCTCGCCCGCGCCGAGCTCGTCGCCGGCCGCGCGGTAGCGCGTCAACGCCTCTTCGGCCGCGTCCAGCGCTTGCCGGTAGCGACCGGTGCGGAAGCGGGCCACCGCGATGCCGTGCAGGGCGGTCGCCGCGCCTGCGGTGTTCCCGGCCTGGTCGCAGCACGCCTGGGCCTGCTGGTAGCAGTCGACCGCGGCGGCCAGGTCGCCACGGTGGGCGTGCACCGCGCCGAGCCGGTTCAGCGCGGCCCCGGCCCCGGCGGCGTCCTCGGCGGCCGAGGCGATCGACGCCGCGACCGTGTGCAACGCGATCGCCTCCGGGTAGTGGCCGCAGGCATCCAGGTACGGCGCCAGGATGGTCGACATCTCGGTCACATGGCCCGCCGGTCCCGCCGCCGAGGCCACTGCCATCAGGTTGGACCGTTCGGCGTCCAACCACACGCCGGCCGCCGCCGGGTCGTGCAACGGCGCGGGTGCCGAGTCGTCCCCGACCGGCCCGGCCGCGCTGGTCGCCGCCTCCGGAGACGCCGTGAACTTGAGCCGGACCGCGGCGGCCGCGGCCCGCCGGTGGTAGTCGCGGAGCCGGTCCAGGGCGTCG
>NZ_JBEZGQ010000330.1:0-3621 GCF_040650095.1 Actinoplanes sp. NPDC048791
GCCAGCACGTCGTGCATCTCCCGGGCGATGCGGTTGCGTTCCATCGCGCGGGCCTGACTGACGCGCAGCTGCTGCTCGGACTCGGCCCGCTCGGCGCGGTCCCGCAGCGACATCACCAGCTGCCGGCGGGACCGGACGACCATGCCCCACAGCAGGGTGATGGCCAGGAAGACGGTGCTCCAGGCGAGCGACTCGACGATGCTGGTGCCGGCCTCCGGGCGCAGCAGGCAGAAGGTGAAGTTGGCCCCCAGCGAGCCGACAGCGACCACCGCGGTCACCCCGAAGCGCCGGTGCACCGCCAGGGTGAAGAGGAGGATGATGGTGGCGAGGGCGGCCGCGACGGAGAACGCCGCGCCCACTGTGGCGCACACGGCGAGCTGCACCGGGAAGCGGCGGCGCCACCAGAGCGACACCGCGAGGGCCACCCCCGCGATGAGGTCCGCCCAGGCCAGCCACAGCGGGGTGCCGGCCCACTGCGGTATGACATCGGGGTTCGGCTGGAGCTGGTCGGTGCCCGCCAGCAGCGCCCAGCTCACGGCGATGAGGAAGCAGAGCGAGTCGACGATCCAGTCGCGGGTCGAACGGCGGGCGTGCGGGTGCTCGGCCGCGTCCCACAGCTGGGCCGGCTGCAGCCAGTGATACTCCGGCGGCCGGCGGCCGGCCCGCGACACCGTCAGCTCCCCCACGGCCGTCATGCTACGGGTGGGCGGGTCCGGCCCGATACCGACCAAAGTCGAAGCCCGCCGTGGGCTCAGGTCGCCTCGCGCGGCTCCTCGTGGGAGGGCTCCTCCTTCAGGTACATGTACCAGTACGAGGTGGCGACGAAGACGACCGCGCCGACCAGGTTGCCCAGGAACGCCAGCAGCCAGTTGCGCAGGGTGTCGTCCCAGCCCAGGCCCGGGACCCCGGCGAAGATCGCGGCCGGCAGGAAGAACATGTTGGCCACGACGTGGTCGAAGCCCATCGCCACGAACGCCATGATCGGGAAGAAGATCGCCAGGATCTTGCCCGAGACGTTGTCGGCGGCCAGCGACACCCAGACCGCGAGGCAGACCAGCCAGTTGCAGCCGACCGCGCGCAGGAAGATCTGCCAGTTGCTCTCGTGCAGGCCCTTGGCCTCGGCGATCCCGGCGAGCCGCTCGTAGGTCATCGCGCCCGAGGTGCCCGCGTCGCTGCCGAGGTGGCCGATCACGCCGGTCTGCACGGCCAGGAAGTAGGCGACGAACATGGCCCCGATGACGTTGCCGATCAGCACCAGGGTGAGGTTGCGCAGGATGTCGCCCCAGGTGAGCCGGCCCTGCATGGCGCTGATCGGGATCAGCAGCATGTTGCCGGTGAGCAGGTGCGAGCCGGCGATCAGGACCAGGACCAGGCCGAGCGTGAACGCCGCGCCGGTGAACAGGGTGGGCAGGCTGCCCCAGATCTCCGGGTCGAGCCCGGACGACACGGCGATGGCCACGAGCCCGCCGAAGGCGATGTACGCCCCGGCGAGAAACGACCCCACCAGCGTCTTGTCCCACCGCAGATCGGCCTTCTTGACGCCGGCCGCCACCGCGGTGTGGGCGATGTCCGACGGTTCCTTGATCGCCATCGTGCGCTCCCGCCTGCCCTGGGTCCCCCGCGCATACCCGTCGATGGCCCGGCTACTCCTGCGGTGTGCACCGACCAAAGTCGTAGCCGGAGCTAGACCAAGGTTCGCGGACACCGACCGGCGGCCGACGCGGCCGGCCGGCCGGCGGCGGCACGCTGAGAGGCATGATCACGGTCGAACATCTGAGCAAGCGGTACGGGAGCCACCCGGCCGTCGACGACGTGTCGTTCACCTGCGAGCCCGGCACGGTGACCGGCTTCCTCGGCCCGAACGGCGCGGGCAAGTCCACCACGATGCGGATGATCTGCGGGCTGACGCCGCCCACCGCGGGCACCGCCACCATCGACGGGCAGCCGTACCGGCGGCTGGGCAATCCGGGGCGGCGGATCGGGGTGCTGCTGGACGCCTCGGCGCAGCATTCCGGGCGCACCGGGCGGGAGGTGCTGACGCTGGCCGCGCTGACCATGGGCGTCGACAAGCGGAGGGTCGACGAGAGCCTGGAGCGGGTCGGCCTGAACAGCACGGCCGCGAAACGGCGGGTCAAGGCGTACTCGCTGGGCATGCGGCAGCGGCTGGGGCTCGCGTACGCGATGCTCGGCGACCCCGGCATCCTGATCCTCGACGAGCCGGCCAACGGCCTCGACCCGGAGGGCATCTACTGGATGCGCGGGCTGCTGCGGAACTTCGCCGATGCGGGGGGCACGGTGCTGCTCTCCTCGCACCTGTTGCGGGAGGTGGAGGCGGTCGCCGACAAGCTGGTCGTCATCGGCGCCGGGCGGATCGTGGCCCAGGGTGACAAGACCGAGCTGCTGGCCCAGTCCGGCACGGTGGTGCGGGCGCTGGACATGGCAGCCCTGGAGACGGTGCTGCGGCGCATCGGGCATCCCGGCACGAAGACGACCGACGGGGGCGTCGTCGTGCAGGCCGATGCGGAGACCATCGGGCGGGCGGCGGCCGACGCCGGCCTCGTCCTGCTGGAGTTGCGGCCGGCCGGCAGCGGCGGGCTCGAGCAGATGTTCCTGACCCTGACCGCCGGTGACTCGGTGAAGGAGGCTGTCCGATGACCGCCGTGCAGACAACGCCGACCTCGGCGCCCGGTGTTGCTCCCGCGTCCGCGGGACGCCGTACGGGAATCCCGCTGGCCCGGCTCACCCTGGTCGAGCTGCGCAAATTGGCCGACACCCGGTCGGGCCTGTGGTTGTTGATCGTGATCGCGCTGGCCGCGGCCGGCGCGGTCGCGCTGGTGATCGCGGCCGCACCGGCCGACGAGCAGGTCTTCGACGGCATGCTGGCCTTCGGCCTGGTGCCCGCCGCCGTGCTGCTGCCGGTGCTGGGCATCCTGTCGATGACCAGCGAGTGGTCGCAGCGCACGGCGCTGACCACCTTCACGCTGACCCCGGCGCGGGGCCGGGTGCTGGCGGCGAAGCTGATCGCGGCGGTGCTGATCGCGATCGCCACCACGGCCGCGACGGCCGTACTGGCGGCCGTGGGCAATCTGATCGCCGCCGGTACGGGCGGCGACGGCAGCTGGCACATCGAGGCCGCCCTGGTCGGTCAGCTGCTGGTCAGCCAGGTGGTGTTCGTGCTGATGGGCTCGGCGTTCGGGGCGCTGCTGATGAACTCGCCGCTGGCCATCGTGCTGTACTTCGCCATCCCGACGCTCTGGTCGGTGCTCGGCGAGATGGTGAAGTGGCTGCACACGGCGGCCGGCTGGGTCGACATCAACGTGACCTCGATGCCGCTGAGCGAGCCGGGGATGACCGGCGACCAGTGGGCCCGTTTCGGCGTGGCCGCCCTGGTCTGGGTGGTGCTGCCGCTGGTGGCCGGCACGGTGCGGATGCTGCGCCGCGAGGTGGCCTGAGCTGTTCCCCGCCGGTCCGGGCGGTTAGGGTCGATCCATGCCGATCGGTCCCCAGCCGCCCGGCCGGCGGGGCACCGTCGGCGAGCCCGAACTCCGCGTCGCCCGCACCGTCGGTGAGCAGGTCGTCAAGCGTTTTGCCGCCGGCATGCTGAGCAAGCCGCTCGATCGA
>NZ_JBEZGQ010000330.1:3631-7957 GCF_040650095.1 Actinoplanes sp. NPDC048791
GCTTCGTGGTGTGCACGGAGCTGGCGATCGTGCTGTGGCGCCAGGGCTGGACGGTGCCGGGCTGGCTGCTCGCCGCCTGGGCCCTGGCCGCTGTGGTGGACGTGGTGGTCGTCCAGCTGCGGCGGCGGGCGCGGCGCCGCGAGGACGGCGGCCGGCGGCATTCCCTCTTCGAGTAGCCCGCGTCTTGCCCCTTTTCGCCCGGTACGCCAGGTAGCGTCGCCTTCTGTGCGCGCCTCACCGGCGCGGCGCCGAAGGGAGTTCCATGGCCCGCCTCCGTTTCGCCGCGGTCGCCCTGCTGATCCTGCCGCTGCTGCCGATGGCCTCGTCCGCCTCGGCCGCGCCGCCGGGACCCGCCGCCCCGGTGCTGCCGCCGGCCTCCGACGTCCGGGAGCTCACCCGTAAGCATCTCGACGTCTCCGGGCTGCCGATGCGCCGCCGGGTCGCCGAGAGCCGGGCACCGGTGGCCGCCGGGCCCACGCCGGCGGTCGGCACCGTCCGCGAGTGGCTGGCCCTGGACGACGTCAAGGGCAGCCTCTACCGCAAGGACTACACCCTGCGGGCGGTCGGGGCGCACATCGAGGTGTGGGTGGCCGAGGACGTCGCCTTCCCGGCCGGGGACTGCCGCACCGCCGCCTCCATCGAGGTGACCGATGGGCAGGTCAACGCCCTGGTCCGGGAGTTCGAGGAGACGATCTACCCGCGCGAGACGGCGGCGTTCAGCGTCCCCCGCGAGCGGGACGGCACCAAGGCGATGCTGGCCGGCAAGGACTACACCGGGGCCGGGGACAAGACCGTCACGCTGGTCGACAACGTACGCGACGACAACTACTACGAGTTCCCGGACGTGCCGACCTACATCGCCGGGTTCTTCTCCGCGCAGATCAACGAGCTGGTCGACCGCAACGTCATGACGATCGACGCGTACGACTGGCGGCACCGCTCCGGCGCGACCCCGCCCGACGAGCCGACCGGCGACCTGTGCACCAGTCGCCCCGCCCGGCCCCGGACGTACGAGGGCACGTTCGCCCACGAGTGGCAGCACCTGTTGCAGTCGTACGCGGACCCGTTCGAGGACGTCTGGGTCAACGAGGGCCTGTCCGACTACGCGCAGACGCTGGTGGGCTACGTCGACGGCAACGCCACCGTGTACCACCCGGGCTACGACAGCCACCTGTCGTGCTTCCAGGGCTTCGGGCTGGTGCGCACCCGCTACAACACCAATCCGCGCGACTGCGGCGGGGCGCAGAACTCGCTGAACCGGTGGAACGAGGGCGCGCCCGCTGAGGTGCTCGCCGACTACGGCATCGCGTACCAGTTCATGCTCTACCTGCGCGACCGCTTCGGCCCGGCGGTGCTGGAACGGCTGCACCGCGACCGCGAGCACCAGGGTATGGCCGGGGTGGCCGCGGCACTGGGGCCCGGGGTCAAGCTGTCCGCGGTGCTGCACGACTTCCAGACGATGAACCTGGTCGACAAGATCGTCGGGGACACCGCCGACGGTGTGATGGCCGGTGCGCCGAAGAGCAAGGTGACCTCGCCGAGCGTGCGCGCGACCGTCAACCTGGCCAACCCGGCGTCCTTCGACTACCCGGGCGCCGCGCCGAACGGCGCTGATTACGTACGGCTGCGCGCCGCGTCCGGCAAGTTCCTGCGCGGGGCGGACCTGACCTCGGTGACCTTCAAGGGCGCGAAGACACTGCCGCCCAAGTCGCTGCAGTGGACGGTGCAGAACGGCGCGCTGTTCTCCGGCAACGCCAGCAGCCTCGACGTCGCCGCGGTCATCCCCGTCCAGGTGCCGGCCACCGATCCGACACTGCGGCTGAAGGCCAGGTACACCACGGAACTGGGCTACGACTACGGCTACGTGACCGTGTCCACCGACGGCGGGAAGACGTACCGGGCCGTCGCCGGGGACCACACCGTCGACGCGCCGTTCGGGCCGGCGCTCAGCGGGAAGTCCGGCGTCTTCGAGCCGCAGATCTACGACCTGAAGGCGTACGCCGGCAAGCGCGTCCTGCTCGGCTTCCGCTACGTCAGCGACGCCTCGGTCAACGAGGGCGGCTGGCTCATCGACGACGTGACCGTGGGCGCGGTGACGGTCAGCGACGGCAGCACGCTGACCGGCTGGCGCTCACCCACCCAGATCGTCCCGGCCACCGTGCACGGCTGGCACGTGAAGCTGGTCGGGCTGGACGAGAAGCGCCGGCGGGCCCGGCAGGTCAGCGTGGCCGCCTACGCCGCCCTGCGCGACTACCCCAAGGTCGTCGCGATCGTGGCCTTCGACGAGCCGACCGAGCAGGTCGACCAGTACGCGCGCTACACCCTGACCGCCAACGGCGTCGTTCAGCCCGGCGGTGGCAGCACCCCGTAGATCAGCGCCGTCGAGCCCGAGCCGGCCTTGTTGATCTGCCCGCCGCACAGCACGTACGCGCCGATGGCGGGCAGGGCGGCGAGGTTGGCGAGGATCTCCAGGCTGATCCGGTGCCGCTGGTAGACCAGCAGGGACACGGCGTACGTGGTGTCGATGCCCAGGTCGGGGCTGAACGTGTCGGTGCCGGTGCCGCCCCGGTGCCCCAGCCGGCCGGTGTCGACCAGCCACTGCACCGCCTCGAGGCTGAAACCGGGCTGGTGCATGACCCCGTCGGCGTCGACGTTGAAGAACGCGTCGGTGCCCCAGCGCGACTCCCAGCCGGTCCAGAGGATCACCATGGACTCCTCCGGGATCCGGCCGTGCCGCCGCTCCCAGGCCTTGAGGTCCTTGACCGACAGAGCGAAGTCGGCGTCGCGGGCGCACTGCCGCCGTACGTCGATCTTGACCGCGGGCCGGAAGAGGTCGGCCGGTTCGAGGTCGTCGGCCAGGGCTGCCCCCGCGTTGAAGTGCCCGGGCGCACCCCAGTGCGTGCCGGTGTGCTCGCCCTCGCGGACGAACTGCAGGTAGAAGCCGTCCCGCTCGATGGTGGCGATGGTCTCCAGCTCGAAGGCCGGATCGCCGGGGTAGACATTGGTGGTCGCCGGATCGTTGACGTGGGAGAGGCTGATCAGGTCGAGGGCGAGCCCCCGCCGGCCCCCGGCCGCGGCCGGCCCGCCGATCAACGCCCCCGCCAATCCGGCTCCCGCCGCACCCATCATCGCCCGTCGTCGCATGTGCACCCCGTCCCGGTCATCCTGCCCGATCAAGACACGCGGTTCTTGCTATCGCGGCGCCACGGTCGGTGTCAACGCAGGTGCGCTGGGCAATCAAGGAGCCATGAGAAGTTGGCGTGTGGCGACGGCGGACGAGGTACGCACACGGGTACGCCGGGCAGTGGGTGAGCCGGACGGGCGGCCGCCGGTTCTCGCCGTGGACGGGCGGGGTTCCAGCGGGAAGTCGACCTTCGCGGGGCGGTTGGCGCAGCTGTGGGACGGTGCCGCCGTGGTGCACACCGACGACATCGCCTGGCGGCATGCGGTGCTGGACTGGACGACCTTGCTGACCGAGGGCGTGCTGGCTCCCGTACGGGCGGGTGAGGCAGTCTCGTACCGGCCGCCGCAGTGGGACGTGGGCGGCCGGCCGGGGGCCGTCGAGGTGCCGGCCGACTGCACGCTGCTGATCGTCGAGGGCGTCGGCGCGGGCCGCCGGGAGCTGACCCCGCTGCTGGACGCGGTGGTGTGGGTGGACGCCGAGAACCACGACGTCGACCGGCGCAACGCCGAACGCGTCGCCGCGGGCGAGACCACCCCGGCCGACTTCGCCGCGTGGATGGCCGAGGAGGACCCCTTCATCGAGGCCGAGCGCACCTGGGAACGGGCCGCATTTGTCATCGCGGGATGGCCCGCACTGCCGCACGATCCCGCCGCCGAATTCATAATCTGCAGCTGAGGACGGCCATTCGGTCAGGCGACGCGAACTGTTCGGTTATCGGGCTCCGCGATATCCGCAAACTTACGATCATGGCAACGTCAACGACCGGGGGTTGCCATGGAATCGACGGGCGCGAAGCAGCGGAACGACCGGAGCCGGGAATGGTCCGTACCCCGGCAGGAACGGCGGGCCGGAAACGCGGGCAAGTGGCTGCCCGGCGCCGGGGCCGCACCGGAGCCGCGGGTTTCAATCAATAGAGCACCAGGCCAGCGCGGCGCCGAGCGGGGCCGGCCGGGGATGCCGGCGATCATCGCGGCGGTCGAGGAAATGCGCGAGGACCGGCCGCGGATCGACGTCGGCGGGCTTTATCAGCAATTCCGCTGCCGGGGCGGCCGATGGGCGCTGGTCACCCGCGAGGATGTGCGGGTGGCGCTCGCCGGAATCGAATGCGCGGCCCGCCGGGAATTCGCGGCACCGCGTCCGGC